>JAFUOR010000160.1 GCA_017481825.1 Clostridia bacterium | reverse complement strand
CCCGCCTTCACTTCGCCCTCCCTTCCCCTTGCTCTTTCGTTCTTTTTCTTGGTCTCACATCATTGACTAATGAACAGGAATTTCGCAAACAAAACGCCAGCAGCCCGGTGTGCGGGGCTGCTGGCCATCTGGAATCAATCAGCGAAAAGCGGAGTGGACAGATACCTGTCGCCCGTATCGGGCAGCAGAACGACAATGGTCTTGCCGGCGTTTTCCTCGCGCTTGGCCAGTTCAACGGCAGCCCAGGCTGCTGCACCGGAGGAAATGCCCACCAGCACACCTTCCTTATGGCCGATCAGCTTGCCCGTGGCAAAGGCATCCTCGTTGGTGACAGGAATAATCTCATCATAGACGGCGGTGTTGAGCACATCCGGCACAAAACCAGCGCCGATGCCCTGAATCTTGTGTGGGCCTGCCACACCGGTAGAGAGCACAGCGGAGGTCTTGGGCTCCACGGCCACCACCTTCACCTCGGGCTTCTTCTCCTTGAGGTATTCACCCACACCGGTGATCGTGCCGCCGGTGCCTACGCCAGCCACGAAAATATCCACCGTGCCGTCCGTATCGGCATAGATTTCAGGGCCGGTGGTGCTGCGGTGCGCCTGGGGATTGGCAGGATTGACGAACTGTCCGGGGATGAAGCTGCCAGGGATTTCTGCCGCCAGCTCCTGCGCTTTGGCAATGGCGCCCTTCATGCCTTTGGCGCCCTCGGTAAGCACCAGCTCCGCGCCGTAGGCCTTCATCAGCTGACGGCGCTCGACAGACATGGTTTCGGGCATCACGATGATAATGCGGTAGCCCCGCGCCGCCGCCACCGCCGCCAGACCAATGCCCGTGTTGCCGGAGGTCGGCTCGATGATGACGGAACCGGGCGCCAATTTGCCCGAGGCCTCCGCCTCATCGATCATAGCCTTGGCAATACGATCCTTGACTGAACCGGCAGGATTGAAGTACTCCAGTTTGGCGAGGATGCGCGCCTTCAGGCCCAGCTCTTTTTCAATGTGCGTGAGCTCCAGCAGCGGGGTGCCGCCAATCAGCTGATCAGCAGAGGTGTAAATACGAGACATACGAACCACTCCTTTATTGTTGTTTTTTCAGCTGCTGCGCATGCTCCTGTCGGATAGCAGCCAGCATTGCGGAATCCTGCAATAAGTCAAGCGCTGTAAGCGCCAGAGCCTTTGCACCCAATGGAATACTACGCAGCCCCTTCTCTGAGCATGCCGCTGCTTTGAAAGCCTCGCTGTGGGCGGCAGTAGGGACGTCCGTGATGCTGATGGTCGGCTGGATGGTCGGAACCACCTGGGATATGTTGCCCACATCGCTGGAGCCCTTCCCCGCCTTTTCGTCGGGGACGGATACGTTTTCCCCCAGCTCCTCCAGGTGGCGGGTGTAGACTGCATCGAAGGAGGGCGTCAGGACGGTGTTTTCTACCCGATTCTGATAGGGCTGCAACCGGCCCCTTGCGCCGGTCATGGCGGCAGCGCCCTCGACAATGCGCAGGAGCTTGTCATTGATCTCATCCATCCGAGCGGCAGTGGCTGCGCGGAAATAGAACTTGCCCGCCGCGTATTCCGGCACGATGTTGGGCGCGTCGCCGCCGTGGGTGATGATGCCGTGGATGCGCACATCGTCCGTAACATGCTGACGCAGCGCATTGACGCCATTGAAGGTCAATATGAGCGCATCCAGTGCGTTCACACCCTTTTCCGGTGCGCTGGCTGCATGAGCAGGCTTACCCCAGAATTCGATATCCACCGGTGCGCAGCCAAGCGTGGGGGTGGTGGGCAGATGCTTATCCGCACCCGGATGCACGCACAGCGCCGCATCCACATCCTTGAGGAAGCCCTCGCGGACGAAGCTCCCCTTGGCGCTGCCGTTCTCACCGCCTTCCTCACCGGGCGTACCGTAGACGCGTACCTCGCCGCCGGTTTCATCGATCACCTGCTTGAGGGACGCAGCCGCCAGCGCAGAGGTCGCGCCAAAGAGGTTATGCCCGCATGCATGCCCTAGACCACCCAGAGCGTCATATTCCGCAAGGAAGACAAGTACCGGGCCCGGTTTGGCCGCCTTGTAGGTCGCGGTGAAGCCGGTGCGATGTCCAGCTACATCGACCCTGATCGTGAAGCCTTCCCGCCGCAGCTGCTCCGAGAGCCGTTCGCAGGCGAAGAACTCATAGTTGCTGACCTCCGGGCGGGCGTGGATATCCAGCGCGATCTGCTGGTAAACGCCTGCCTGCGCGTCGGCATAGGCTTTGATGCGTTCCTGTCGTGTCACGCGGTATGTCCCCTTTCTCGGCGGCCAAAAAGCTTGCGGTTGGTGGTCCTGCGTGCCAGGAAGGAGCCGATGGTCTGCAAGATGCACACAAAGACGAGCAGCACCACCACGCATACATTTACGATATCCTGATGCTGCTGGTTCTGACCATAGTTGATGGCAAAGCTGCCGATACCGCCCGCGCCCACCGCACCGGCCATGGTAGTCAGGCCGATGAGGCTGATGGCGGTGATGGTGGTCACGCGAATCAGATCAGGCACCGCCTCGTGCAGATACACGCGGAAAATCAGCCCCAGCGTGCCGCTGCCCATGCTGCGCGCTGCCTCCAGCTTACCCGGGGAAACGCCCGCCAGCGCCGCCTCCACCTGACGGGTGAAGAAGGGCACCGTGCCAAACACCAGCGGAATGATTGCACCCTTGATGCCGATGGCCGTGGACATGACCGCACGGGTGAGCGGAATCAGGAAGATCAGCAGGATCACAAAGGGAATGGAGCGGAAGACATTGATCACCGTGTCCAGCAGCAGATTCAGCGGTCGGCAGGGCTTGATGCCCTCCTCCTTCGTGATGGTCAGCACCACACCGAAGATGAGCCCCAGCATGAAGGAGATCACACCTGCGATCAGGAACATTTGCAGCGTCGCCTCGCAACTCTGAAAGAAGCGGCTTCGGTAGGCGTACACATAGGGCAGATACTCCTTAATCAGCTGTTCCATGGTTGATCACCTCCACGCTTACATGGTTTTCAGTCAGATGGGCCAGCGCAGCGCGGATGCCATCTGCTTCACCGTTCATCACCGCCAGCATGCTGCCCAGCGGTTCGCCCTGAATCTCCTCAACATTGGCCAGAACGATGTTCACATCCACCTCAAACCGCCGGGACAGGGTGGAAATCATGCTGTCACCCACGCTGTCCTTGTGGAAGAGCAGCTTCACCAGACAGCTCCCCGGCCTGGTCTGCACCAGGGAGGAGCCATCCGCCAGCAGCTTGTCAATCTTCCCCAGTGGCGAGGCAGACTGAACAAACTTCCGCGTGATGGGCTGCTGCGGACAGGCAAAAATGTCATACACATCGCCCTCCTCCACCACCGCGCCGCCCTCCATCACCGCCACGCGATGACAGATGGCCTTGATGACCGCCATCTCATGGGTGATGAGCACGATGGTCAGGCCGAGCTTGCGGTTCAGCTCCTTCAAGAGGGCAAGGATGGATTCCGTCGCATCGGGGTCAAGGGCGCTGGTAGCCTCGTCGGAGAGCAGGATGCGCGGCCGGTTTGCCAGCGCACGAGCGATGGCAACGCGCTGCTTCTGTCCGCCGGAGAGCTGGGAAGGATAGACCTCTGCCTTGTCCGTCAGATCGACCAGCGCGAGCAGCTCGTTCACCCGCTCCCGGATAGCTGCGCGACTCATTCCGGTATATCGCAGAGGATAGGCGATGTTGTCAAACACCGTGCTGCGATCCAACAAATTGAATTGCTGGAAGATCATCCCGATGCCCCGGCGCAGCTGATTGAGCTGGCGCTCAGCAGCAGGTTTCTCTGCATCGCCCTGACGGATGAAGAGCTTCCCCTTGCGGATGGTGATGGTTTCCACTCCGCCGATGGTCATCTCGCCGTCATCAGGCGTTTCCAGCAGGTTGATGCATCGCACCAGTGTGGATTTGCCCGCACCGGAATAGCCGATCACACCGTAGATCTCGCCCTCCCGGATGGCGAGGTTTACATCCTGCACTGCCTGCACATCGCCGGTTTTCAGGTGGTAGGTCTTGTTCAGATGCCTCAGTTCGATCATGCGCCCGTCCCCCGTTCTCCGGCGGCGCGGATAAGCCGCACCGCCGGAATGATGTGTGCGTGTGCTTATTCAACCAGGCCTGCCAGATCCTTGAGCGCATCCAGCGAATCCACCTGCTGGGAATACAGCGCCAGAGGAGCAATCAGCGTATCGCCAACAACCGTCAGGTCGTAGCCATTGCCGGAGGCGTCCTTTTCCAGATAGGCCTTGTGCTGGAAGGAATTCAGGTCGATCTCACCGCTGTTGAGCGCTTCGTTGGGCAGGTTGTAGGCGTCAAACTCCACCAGTTCGATGTAGATACCGGCTTCCTGCTCATCCAGCACCTTCTGCACAGCCTTCCAGTGATCATTGGAGGCGCCGCAGACGCCGACCTTCACCACGGTCTTGCCCTCGGAAGAGGACACATACTCGTCAATGCTGGCCAGGAAGTCCTCTGCCACCTCATATTCCGCATCGTAGGGGAACGCCGGGAAGAAGGTCTCGGTGTACTTCTCCAGCAGATACTGCGCCACCAGCTGGGTCTGGAAGGCCTTGACGATGGTCAGGTAGGTCTCATTGTCCTTGTCCGCGGTGCGGGCCACGATGATGTTGACGTAAGGGTTGTCGCCGCCCTCGGACTGCTTTTCAATGATCAGCGCATCCTTGGAGGGAACAAGGCCAAAGGGTACGGCGTAGGTGCCGTTGATGGTGCTTGCACCAAAGTCCGGCAGGGTCGCGGTGAGGGTATTGGCTGCCACAGGGGTAACCTCAATGTTGTAGATGTAACGGGTGATATCCTTGATCTCCGGAGAGTAGCCTGCCGCAGGATCAACCTCGATGAGTCCGGCGGTTTCAAGGAGCTTGATGGCACGGGCCTGATTGGTTGCGTCATCCGGCACGCCGATGAGCACGGGAGAAGCGGCAAAGGCACTGGTCACGCCGGTCAGCAGCAGGGTGGCAAGGAACAGGGCAACGATCTTCTGATACAGCTTTTTCATGATAATACGCTCCTTTATACTGATTGTGTGATGTTGATATGGAAATAGGCTGGCGATTCCGTCTCACATTCGGTCGCACACCCCGCCGATATGCCAGTGCAGCATGTTCGATCACCTCATTGAAAAAATGAAAAGGAGCATCCATGCGGATGCTCCAAGCGAATGTCCGGCAAAGCGGAAAGTCACATTCGATGGCAGGCGCATGGGAAAGCTGAGTACATGCTCATGCACATACCCATACACATCGCCATCATAGAATTGATGTACTGCTTCGTCATGGTTGCCTGCCTCCTTTCCGTTGATGTAATGCCATTATAATCCTATTTGTCTACTATGTCAATAGGTAAAATGAAAATTCTTCAAGAAAATTTGAATCTGCTACGTTTGGATATATGGCGTATGAAAAACGGCATGGCCGCAACAGCCATGCCGTTTTTGCTTTTGGGAATTTACATGGATTCTTTGAGCTCCGCCATGCGCTTCTCGACCTGCTCGGCCTTCTGAATGTTCAGCGCCAGCTTGGCCTTCTCCTGCTCCACCAGGGCAGCGGGAGCCTTGGACACAAAGCCGGGGTTGTTCAGCTTGCCGTTGGCGCGGGCAATCTCCTTCTGGAGGTTATCCAGCTCCTTGGTCAGGCGGGCGATCTCCTTCTCGAAGTCCACCAGGTCGCCCAGAGGAATATAAAGCGTACCAGCCTTGGTCACGGCGGAGACGGTCTTTTCGGTCACGTCAGCGCTGGAGGCAATCAGCGCGCTCTCGCTGGCTCCGGCCAGACGGCGGAAGTACATGTCGGAATGCGCCAGCGTCTCGGCCCAGCCCTCGTTTGCCACAAACATCAGGCGCGTACGCTTACTGGGGGCGACGTTCATCTCCGCGCGCAGGTTTCGGATGGTGCGGATGACCTCGATCACGCCGTCCATCTGCGCCTCCTCAGCGGGGAAGTCCAGCTCGGCCTTCATCTCCGGCCAGGGCTGCAGCATCAGGAATCCGTCGCTGCTGCCAGCGGGGTTGCCGCCAGGCAGGGACTTGTACACCTGCTCGGTCAGGAAGGGCATGAAGGGATGCAGGAGCTTGAGCAGGCCTTCCAGCACGTACAGCAGCACGCCCTGCACGGCCTTCCTGGCAGCCTCGTCCTCACCGTTCAGACGCGGCTTGGCCAGCTCGATATACCAGTCACAGAACTCGCTCCACGCGAAGTCATAGATGCGATTGGCACACAGGCCGAACTCGCCCTCCTCCATATTCGCGGAGATCTGACGGGCCGCATCCTGGAAGCGGGTCAGGATCCACTTGTCCGCCATGGTCAGCTGGGCGGGGTCCAGCGCCACATGTTCGGTCACGTTCATCAGCACGAAGCGGCTGGCGTTCCAGATCTTGTTGGCGAAGTTGCGCGCCGCTTCCACCTTGCCCTCGGAATAGCGGGTATCATTGCCGGGAGACACGCCCATCACCAGGGAGAAGCGCAGGGCGTCCGCACCGTACTTGTCGATGACCTCGAGGGGATCGACGCCATTGCCCAGGGACTTGGACATCTTGCGACCCAGCTCATCGCGCACCAGGCCGTGAATCAGCACGGTCTTGAAGGGCGTTTCGCCCATCTCCTCCACGCCGCAGGTAATCATGCGGCTGACCCAGAAGAAGATGATGTCGTAGCCGGTGACCATGACGGAGTTGGGATAGT
>JAFUOR010000159.1 GCA_017481825.1 Clostridia bacterium | reverse complement strand
TTGTTTTTCTTGCTCTCTTGTGTTACCATTGCCTTGACGATTGAGTCCTTTCATTAGTTTGGGTGTGGTAGCTTTATTCTAATGATCTCAATCGTCTTTTTCTATACCTTCAGTCTCACTTCTATTGTAACGCTACAAAAATCCGTAAAAAAGTTGCATGAACCCCTTGCAATATCAGGCAAAGGTGTGCTATAATAATCAGCGTGCATACGGACGGTCCGCTTTCTGGGTACTCTGACCTCATGCAGAGCCGGATATGAACGTCTATGATGGAAGGAGGAACCAACATGAGCGAAATCATCCGTTCTATTGAAGCTAAGCAGCTGCGCAACGACGTGCCCGCCATCGCCATCGGCGATACCGTGAAGGTCATGGTCAAGGTCGTTGAAGGCAAGAACGAGCGTCTGCAGGCTTTCGAGGGTGTTGTCATTGCCAAGCGCAACGGCGGTATCCGCGAGACCTTCACCGTGCGCCGCGTGTCCTACGGCATCGGCGTGGAGCGTACGTTCCCCGTTCACAGCCCCCGTCTGGGCAGCATCACCGTGATCCGTCATGGTAAGGTGCGCCGCGCCAAGCTGTACTACCTGCGTTCTCTGCAGGGCAAGGCCGCCAAGATCAAGGAAGTCAAGCGCGTGTAATGCGTTGGCCGTCACACGACGATGGTCGTGCGCTGGCTACGTTCGGCGATTGCGAGCAATCACTGTCGCCAGTTGGGCAGAAGCCCGACCTCTGCACTTGCCCCGATCTGTGGACAGCTACATCAGCGAGAGAGTTTCGGCTCTCTCGCTTTTGTGTTGTCATAAATCCTCACGCCCGTCCATAGCATGTGTCAGGCTTGAAACTTGCTGATGGAGGGAACCATGATGGAAAAGGGTTCGGCGTTCAATCTATACAAGGACATTGCCGAGCGTACGGACGGCGACGTTTACATTGGCGTCGTGGGCCCGGTGCGCACGGGTAAAAGCACGTTCATCACGCGGTTCATGGAGCAGCTGGTGCTGCCCAAGCTCCCGCAGAGCCCCAAGCGTGACCGCATCGCGGACGAACTGCCCCAGTCTGGCTCCGGCAGGACGATCATGACCACGCAGCCCAAATTCGTCCCCGGCGAGGTAGTCACCGTATCGCTCAACGAGAATGCTCCCGTGCGTATCCGCCTGGTGGACAGTGTTGGATACCTCGTCCGCGGCGCACTGGGCGTCACAGATGATGACGGTACCCGCATGGTGTCCACGCCGTGGTTCGAGCAGGATATCCCCTTTGATCAGGCGGCGGAGATCGGTACGCGTAAGGTCATGACCGATCATGCCACCATCGGCATGGTGGTCACTACGGACGGCTCCATTGCAGATATTCCCCGTAATGCCTATGTGGATGCGGAGGAGCGCGTCATCGGTGAATTGAAGGCTTTGGGCAAGCCCTTTGTGATCGTGCTGAATTCGGCGTCGCCCAGAAATGCCGACACGCTGTCGCTGCGGGATGCGCTGGAGGACAAATACGCCGTACCGGTGATGCTGCTCAATGTCAAGGAAATGCAGGTGGAGGACATCCAGCATGTGTTGGAATCCATCCTGCTGGAGTTCCCGCTGCGGGAGGCGCATCTGTCCGTCCCTGCATGGCTGGGGGCGCTGGATACAAATCACTGGCTGGTGCGCCATGTGCTGGACGGCGTGCGCAGCGCCGGCGGATCGACGAGGCGGATGCGGGAATCGGATGTATTCGACGCGGCTTTTGAGGCCTCCGAGTACACGGAGGGCATCCGTGACGCGCAGCTCTATCCGGGCGAAGGCCGCATGAGCTTTACGCTGCCGGTCAGGGATGGATTGTTCAACCGTGTCCTTGGCGAAGAATGCGGAACGGAAATCCGCGGTGATGCGCATCTGCTGGCGCTGATGAAGGAGCTTGTTCACGCCAAGGCCGAATACGATCATGTAGCCGATGCGCTGCAGGCTGTGCAGCATACCGGCTATGGCCTGGTGACGCCCACCATGAATGAAATGACCCTGCAGGAGCCGGAGATCGTCCGGCAGGGGAGTCAGTTCGGCGTGAAGCTCAAGGCGCATGCGCCGTCGCTGCATCTGATTCGGGTAGACATTGAAACAGAGGTCACTCCTGTGGTTGGGACTGAGGAGCAGAGCGAGGATCTTGTGCGCCAGCTGACTGATGAATTTGCCACCGATCCGCAGAAGGTATGGGAGACCAGTTTCTTTGGTAAGTCCCTGAGCGACATGGTGCGCGAGGGACTCAATACCAAGCTCCTGCGCATGCCTTCCGACGCCCAGGAGAAGGTACAGGAGACACTCACGCGCATCATCAACGAGGGAGACGGCGGCATGATCTGCATCCTGCTGTAAGCATTGAAGAGTCCGGCCTTGTGCCGGGCTTTTTTGCATGGGATTTCAACAATTTTCCGCGCCAAAACATTGACCTTCAGCGCGAAAAATGGTATCTTATAATATGTGTTATTATGTCCATCAGGACTTTCCCAAAGAGCAAAGGAGGAATCCCTGCTTGTCTTATCAAGAGAAGATCGAAGCGCTGCTGGAGAAGGTGCAGAAGGCTCCGCGATACACCGGCGGCGAGATGAACACGGCTATCAAGCCCTGGGAGGATGCGGATTTGCACTTTGCATTCTGCTTCCCGGATACATATGAGGTCGCCATGTCCCACCTGGGCATGAAGATTCTCTATGCGGCCATCAACAGCCAGAGCGATATGCTCTGCGAGCGCGTCTGCATGCCCTGGGTGGATATGAAGGCGCTCATGGAGGAGAACGATGTGCCGCTGTTCTCCCTGGAGAACCGCCGCGCGCTGCATGAGTTTGACGTGGTGGGCTTTACGCTCCAGTATGAAATGAGCTATACCAACATTCTTGCGATGCTGAAGCTGGGCGGCATTGCGCTTCTGCGCGAGGAGCGTGCTGAGGCTGACCCCATCATCGTGGCGGGCGGCCCCTGCGCCTTCAATCCGGAACCCCTGGCGGACTTCATCGATGCATTCATGGTTGGCGACGGCGAGGAGCAGATTCTGGAGCTGAACCGCGTGATCCTCAAAGGCCGTCAGGAGGGTGCATCCCGCGAGACGATCCTCAAGCGTCTGGCGGGCGTTCGCGGCGTGTATGTGCCTGCCCTCTACGATGTGACGTACCATGAGGATGGCACCATTGCCTCCATGAAGCCCAATTGCGCCGAGGCGCCGGAAAAGGTGCTCAAGGCTATCATCACGGATCTGAACACCGCCTTTTATCCTACGGAAATCCCTGTGCCCTACACGGAGATCATTCATGACCGCATCATGCTGGAGATCATGCGCGGCTGCACCCGCGGCTGCCGCTTCTGCCAGGCCGGTATGCTCTACCGCCCTGTGCGCGAGCGTTCCCTGGAGCGCCTTGTGGAGCTGGCGGAATCCCTCGAAAACGCTACGGGCTATGAGGAAATCAGCCTGTCCAGCTTGTCCTCGGGCGATTATACCTGCCTGGCCGAGCTGATTCGTGAGCTGATCCGCAAGCTGAATGAGAAGCGCGTGTCCATCAGCCTGCCCTCCCTGCGCCTGGACAGCATCCTCAAGGAATCCCTTGAGGCCACGCAAAAGGAGAAGAAGACCAGTCTGACCTTTGCGCCTGAGGCCGGTACGCAGCGTCTGCGCGATGTAATCAACAAGGGCGTGACTGAAGAGGACCTCATCGGCAAGGTCAAGGACGCCTTTGAGGGCGGGTGGTCGAGTGTGAAGCTGTACTTCATGATGGGCCTGCCAACGGAGACCTACGAGGATCTGGATGGCATGGTTGATCTTGCCCGAAAGGTTGTGGCGGAGTATTTCGCCGTTCCCAAGGCGCAGCGTGCCAAGGGTCTGCGGGTGACGTGCAGCGCATCAGTGTTCGTGCCCAAGCCCTTTACGCCCTTCCAGTGGGAGCCCCAGGACACGCAGGAGGCCGTGCATGCCAAGCAGCAGTATGTGCGCGACGCCTTCCGGCAGATCAAGGGCGCGAATTTCAACTATCACGAATCCGATCTGAGCTATCTGGAGGCCTGCTTTGCCCGCGGTGACCGCAAGATGGGCAAGGTGCTTCTGCGCGCCTTTGAAAAGGGCTGCATGCTGGATGGCTGGTCCGAGCATTTCAAGTACGATGCATGGCGCGAGGCCTTTGAAGAAACGGGCGTGGATCCCGCATTCTATGCCTTCCGCCGCCGCGAGAAGGATGAAATCATGCCCTGGGATCATATCGACTGCGGCGTGACCAAGGAATTCCTCTGGCGCGAGAAGGAAAAGGCCGATAAGGCTGCCGTGACAAGAGATTGCCGCAAAGGCTGCAATGGCTGCGGACTGCAGCGTTTTAAGGGAGTGTGTTCGATTTGCGGATGATGGCAGTATTTGAAAAGAGTGAGCGTCTTCGTCACATCGGTCATCTGGATATTCAGCGCAGCGTGCAGCGCGCCCTGCGCCGTTCCGGTTTGCCGGTGAGCTACTCGAAGGGCTTTAACCCGCATATCCTGATCACCTTTGCCTCCGCGCTCTCCACGGGCGCTGCGGGCCGCCGGGAGATCATGGACGTGACCCTTGAGCGTGAGGTCACACCGGAAGCGTTCCTGACCGCCATGAACGGCGCGATGCCTCCGGATATGCAGCTGTCCTATGCCAAGGTGATGGATGACCGCCATCCCGCGCTGATGGCCCAGGTGCAGGCGGCGGATTACACCATCGAAATCAAGGATGCCGGGGCGGCAAAGCGCATCACTGATGCGCTGCCTGCCTTCCTTGCGCAGACGAGCATCATGGCGATGCGCAAAACCAAGTCCGGTATGAAGGAGACGGATATTCGCCCGCTTATTCACACCCTGACGGTACAGGGCAATGCCCTGAATACCCTGATGACGCTGACCGAATCGCTGGCCTGCAAGCCCAATATGCTGATTAATGCGCTGTCCTCCTTTGCGGGCCTGGAGGAAGCGCCGCAGGTGCTGGTGATTCGCAATGGCTTACTGGGGCGTAACGAGGCAGGCGAGCTTGTCCCGCTGGAGACGCTGTGATGCGGGAGATCTATATCAGGCGCAAAGAGCGCTGCGATATCGCTGTGGTAGAGAATGGCCATCTGGTGGAATATCTGCCCGAGGAAGGCGACGCCTCTGCCGAAGGGATTTACCTGGGCAAGGTGGAACGCGTCGTGCCGGGAATGAAGGCCGCCTTCATCCAGATCGGTCAGGAGAAAAACGGTTTCCTGCCGCTGGAGGAAAAGAATGCGCCGGACATGCCTCGCTTGCAGGCTGGACAAAGCATCATGGTGCAGGTGCGCAAGGAAGCGCAGGGCGTCAAGGGCGCATACCTCACGCGGGATATCAGCCTGTGCGGCGAGTATGTGCTGCTCTCGCCTCTGAACAGAAGGATTGCAGTTTCCGCACGGATCAAGAGCGAGAGCGAACGCAAAGCCCTCAAGGAGCTGGGGAAGCGCATGGCGGACGGTGCCTTTGGTCTGGTGATGCGCGCCGCTGCCGCAGAGGCAGAGGAACAGGCCATTGCCGGTGAAGTTACCGCCCTGTGGGCTCAGTGGGAGGCTATTTGCAAAACTGCGCCCACGGCGCATGTTCCGTCTCTGCTGCACACGCCGCGCACCCTTCTGGACGGTGTGCTGGATGATTACCGTTCCCGCGGCATCGACCGCATTGTGACCAATGACGGGGAGCTGGCACAGCGCCTCAGCGATATTGCCCCGGTCAAGCTTGCGGGGGACGATTTGATGGAAGTTGCGAGAATCACAACTCAGCTGAGCAAGGCTTTGGAGCGCCGTGTATGGCTCGACAGCGGCGGCACGCTGGTCATCGATCCCTGCGAGGCGATGACGGTCATTGATGTCAATACGGCCAAATTCACCGGCAAAACCGGGCTGGAGGATACCGTTCTACGCCTGAACCTTGAAGCCTGCGGGGAGATTGCCCGTCAGGTCAGGCTGCGCAACCTCAGCGGCATCATCATCATCGATATGATCGACATGGTGGCCCGAGAGCATCACCAGGCGGTGCTGGAGGCCCTGGAGAGCGCCTTTTCCAGTGACCGGGTGAAGACGGTGATCCACGGCTTTACCTCCCTTGGCCTGGTGGAAATGACGCGCAAGCGTGCACGTCCGCCGCTGAAAGAAGTGTTGGCGGCGAAACAAAGCGACAACCGATAGGAGTTGAACCTGATGGCAGAAAGAAAGCCTGTCCATATCACCCCCGAAGAGCTTGCCGAGCAGCGCCGCTATGCAGCGATGGTCAGCGCCATGCAGGACCGTCCTGCATCGTATCATGTTGTGACCTACGGCTGCCAGATGAATGCCCATGACAGCGAAAAGCTGGCGGGTATGCTGCGCGACATGGGCATGACGGAGGCTGATAACCGCGAGGATGCGGATTTTGTGATCTTCAATACATGCTGCGTCCGCGATAATGCTGAGCGCCGCGCCCTGGGCAATGTCACCTGGCTCAAGGAGGTGCGCAAGCGCAATCCGAAACTCATTATTGCTGTGTGCGGCTGTATGATTCAGCAGCCCGGCATGGCGGAGCGCATCCTCAGGCAGTACCGCTTTGTCGATCTGGCCTTTGGCACCTCCAACCTGTATAAGCTGCCGCAGCTTTTGTATCAGACGCTGAACAGCGACCGGACGGTCATCGAGGTAGAAGATGTTGATACCATCGCCGAGGAGCTGCCAGTGAAGCGTCTGCGTCAGGACGCGGCCTATATCACCATCATGTATGGCTGCGATAACTTCTGCAGCTACTGCATCGTGCCTTATGTTCGCGGGCGTGAACGCTCCCGCGCGATGGAGGCCATCCTGCGGGAGGCACGGGAACTCAAGGACGCGGGCGTGAAGGAAATCATGCTGCTGGGCCAGAACGTCAACAGCTATGGCAAGGGCCTTGAAGGGCATGTGACCTTCGCCAATCTCCTGCGAGAGCTGGATGAAATCGGCATCCCGCGCATCCGCTTCATGACCAGCCATCCCAAGGATCTGTCCGATGAGCTGATCGAAGTCATGCGGAATTCCCGACATATTCTGCCGCAGTTCCATCTGCCCGTGCAGCATGGCAATGATGAGATCCTCAGGCGCATGAACCGCCGCTATACCCGGGAACAATACCTTGACCGCGTCCGCAAGCTGCGGGAAGCGGTGCCGGGCATTGGCCTGACCACAGATATCATCGTCGGCTTCCCGGGAGAGACGGAGGAGCAGTTCCGGGATACGCTGTCCATCGTACAGGAGGTTGGCTACGATTCCGCCTTCACCTTCATCTACTCGCCCCGCACCGGTACGGTTGCTGCAAGGATGGAGGATCAGATTCCAGAGGATGTGGCAACGGACCGCATCAAGCGCCTCATAGCCGCCCAGGAAGAGGGCCAGCGCAAAGCCATGGCTCGCTTTATCGGCATGGAGGAAGAAGTGCTGGTGGAAGGCCTCAGCCGCCGCAGTGATGCGGATGTGTCTGGCCATGGCCGACATGGCGTGTCCATCACATTGCCCGGAACAGAGGCGGATATCGGCCAGATCGTCCGGGTGCGCGTGACGGCGCTGAAGAACAACACGCTCGTCGGTGAGCGTATCGAATAATGGGAGGGATGAATCATGCGTGATGTCATGATGAAAGCGCAGGCACTGGCAGAGGCCATCCTCAACAGCGGCGTGTATCAGCGGATGCACGAGCTGGAGGAGCTGGTGACCCGCGATGAAGCCGCGACCCGCGCCATTGCCGACTACATGGAAAAGCGAAGCGCCGTGGAGGCGATTTTGCGCGATCCTGATATGGATACCGCGAGGCTCGCACAGGCCGGTCAGGTGCTGAGTCAAGCTGAGCAGGCCATGAACGACTGTCCAATGGTCAAGGACATGCGCGAGGCGCAGCAGAAGTACAACGATATGATGGAAAACGTCAACCGTATCCTGCGCCTGGTGGTGACCGGTGAAACGGAGGATGAGGCAGGCTGCAGCGGCAACTGCTCTTCCTGCGGAGGCTGCAGCTCCTGCGGTGGCTGTCAGTAATACGAATATGATGAAACGGCAGGGAAGATAACAATGGCTCTGACACCGATGATGCAGCAGTACCTGAACCTGAAGGCTGAGTATAAGGACTGCATCCTGTTTTTCCGTCTGGGCGACTTCTATGAAATGTTCTTCGATGATGCGAAGACTGCCTCCCGCGAGCTGGAGCTGACCCTCACAGGCCGTGACTGCGGCCTGGAGGAGCGTGCGCCCATGTGCGGCGTGCCCTATCACGCAATGGAAGGGTATGTGGAGCGCCTGATCGCCAAGGGCTACAAGGTTGCCATCTGCGATCAGATGGAGGATCCCGCCCTGGCCAAGGGACTGGTGCAGCGCGGTGTAACGCGCATCATCACCCCTGGCACGGTGATTGAGCCCAGCATGCTGGACGAGCGTGCCAACAACTTCCTGCTGTCCGTGTGCTTTGCCTCTGACAAGGCCGGACTTGCCTTTGCCGATGTGTCTACCGGTGAATTCTTTGTTCATGAGATCATGAATCCCGCCGACACCCTGGCGGATGAGCTGGCCCGCATCGCTCCCATGGAGATAATCGTCAACGACATGGTGAAGCTCCGCGAGTGCCTGAACCGCGAGGTAAACACGGCTTCCGAGCAGCCCTCCGCCTGGTATCAGCAGGCTAATGCGGCAGAAGCGCTGTGCCGTCATTTCCACCTGAACGATCTTTCCCCTCTGGGCCTGAGTGAGGAGTACAAGGCTGCTGCCTGCGCGGCAGGCGCGCTGATGCGCTACCTTTGCGAGACGCAGAAGAACGCGCTGGAGCACATGACGGAGCTGCGCATCTATCAGGGCAGCGAAACGATGCTGCTGGATCGCAACACCCGCCGCAATCTGGAGCTGACGGAGTCCATCCGTGGCCGCAGCCGCAAGGGGAGCCTGATCGCCCTGCTGGACAAGACTTCCACAGCGATGGGCGGCCGGTTGCTGCGCTCCTGGATTGAGCAGCCGCTTGTTGATCAGAAGAAGATTGAACACCGTCTGGACGCGGTGGAGGAATTCTCCGGGCAGCATGTGCTGACGATGACGCTTCTGGAGGAGCTGCAGGGCGTGTACGATGTGGAGCGCCTTCTGTCCAAGGTGGCGTACAAGTCCATCAATGCCAGGGATTGCCTGGCCCTCTGTGCCTCATTGAAAAAGGTGCCGGCCATCCGCGAGCTGCTGAACCAGTGCGCCAGCGATGCGGTAAAGGATATCCGCGATTCCCTGGATCCTCTGCCGGAGCTGACCGAGCTGCTGCGCCGTGCCATCCATCCTGATGCGCCGGTGGTCATCACCGAAGGCGGCATCATCAACGATGGCTATTCGCCCATGTTGGATGAATACCGCACGGCGTCCACCAGCGGCAAGCAGTGGATCATCGAGCTGGAGCAGCGCGAACGCGAAAGCACGGGTATCCGCAACCTCCGCGTACAGTATAACAAGGTGTTCGGCTACTACATTGAGGTGACCAAGTCCTATTATGACATGGTGCCCATGCGCTATATCCGCAAGCAGACGCTGGCGAATTGCGAGCGCTATATGACGCCCGAGCTCAAAGAAATTGAACAGAAGATCGTCGGCGCGCAGGAGCAGTCCGTCCGCCTTGAATTGCAGCTCTTTGCTGAGATCCGCGAGCAGATTGCCGCCCAGATCAGCCGCATCCAGCGGACGGCCATGGCGCTCAAGACCCTGGATGCCCTGCTCTCCCTGGCACGTGTGGCGGTGAGTAATCATTATGTCCGCCCTGAAATGAACAGCGACGGCACGATGGAGATCATCGAAGGCCGCCATCCCGTGGTGGAGCAGTCCATGAACGAGGGCGGCTTCGTTCCCAATGATACCCACATAAATGGCGATAACCAGCGCATGTGCATCATTACCGGCCCCAATATGGCGGGCAAGAGCACGTACATGCGTCAGGTTGCCCTAATCACCCTGATGGCGCACATCGGCTCCTTTGTTCCGGCCAGGGAGGCACGCATCCCGATTGTTGACCGGATTTTTACACGCGTGGGCGCATCGGACGATCTGGCCAGCGGACAATCCACCTTCATGGTTGAGATGAGCGAGACGGCCTACATCCTGAGAAATGCCACCGCCAGGTCGCTGATCATTCTGGACGAGATTGGACGCGGCACTTCAACCTTCGATGGTCTGGCGATTGCCTGGGCGGTGGTGGAGTACCTCTGCGATAAGAACAAGGTGGGCGCCAAGACGCTTTTTGCAACGCACTACCATGAGCTTTCCGAGCTGGAAGGGCATATCGACGGCGTAGAGAACTACTGCATCTCCGTCAAGGAGCACGGCGAGGACGTGATCTTCCTGCGCAAAATTGTCCGCGGCGGCGCTGACAAGAGCTTCGGCGTCCACGTGGCGCGCCTTGCGGGCATTCCCAAGCAGGTGGTCATCCGTGCGCATGAGATTCAGGCGCGCCTGGAGGTCAGCAATATCAATCAGAAGGGCATCGGTCAGAACATCCTCGAGGAAGGACCAAAGCGCGAGAACGAACAGGTCAATCTCTTCGACTTTGCCAAGACGGAGATCATCAACGAGCTGCAGAACATTGATGTAATGGCTCTGACGCCGATGGATGCGATCAACAAGCTCTTCCTTCTGCGTGAGAAGGCTCGCAAATTGTAAGATACAGACTGGACGTTCGGTCGGAACAGACTGGAAGTCGGTATTGGTTTGGAGGAATCCCATGGCTGGGAAAATTCATCTGCTGTCCGATGAAGTTATCGGAAAAATCGCAGCAGGCGAGGTTGTGGAGCGCCCTGCGGCGGCCATCAAGGAGCTGGTGGAAAACAGCCTTGATGCTGGTGCAAGCGCCGTGACGGTGGAAATCCGCGATGGCGGCATCAGCTATTTCCGCGTGACGGATAATGGCAGCGGCATTGAGCAGAGCGAGATCCGCATGGCCTTTGAACGGCATGCCACGAGCAAGATTACCCGCACGCAGGATCTGTTTTCCATCGCGACTCTGGGCTTTCGTGGTGAGGCGCTGGCCTCCATTGCAGCGGTTGCGCGCGTCACCTGTACCACCCGCACCAGGAATGATGTCAGCGGCATCAAGGTGATCAATCAAGGCGGACGCATTGAATCCATTGAGGAGGCAGCCTGTCCTGAAGGCACGACCTTTGTGGTGCGCGATCTGTTTTATAACATGCCCGTGCGCCTGAAATTCCTGAAAAAGCCCACGACGGAGGCAGGCTATGTCTCCGATCTGATGATGCGCCTGATCCTGTCCCGGCCAGATGTGTCCTTCCGCTACATCAGCCAGGGCAAGACGCTTTACCATTCCGCGGGCGATGGAAAGCTTCGCTCCGCTGTTTTCAGCATCTACGGCAGCGAAATGCTTCGCTCCATGAGGGAGGTAGATGGCCATCAGTCGGGGCTGATCCTGAAAGGCTTTGTGGGCGTCGGCGACGCTGGCCGCGGCAGCCGCGGGCATCAGTCGTTTTTCATCAACGGTCGGTACATGAAGTCCAATCTGCTTTCTTCCGCCGTTGAAGCCGCCTGCCGTGAGCGTGTGCTGGTCGGGAAATATCCCACCTGCGTGCTGCACCTGACCATGTCATATGACATGGTGGACGTCAATGTCCACCCGAACAAGCTGGAAGTACGCTTCCAGAATGAGATTGCCATCGCTGCGGCCATTGAAACGCTTGTACGCGAGGCCATGCACGCTGAAAGCCTTGGCGCAAGGCTGAATCAGCCTGTTGCTGCGCCTGTCGTCGATGCGC
>JAFUOR010000158.1 GCA_017481825.1 Clostridia bacterium | reverse complement strand
CTGAACTACATCGGACAATTTCCTATCCCGACGGAAGGAATGGAGAATGAAAATGAATAACGGCCCAACACCCAACAGGCAGCACATGAGGCAACTCGGTGCTGCTTCTTTTTATGTAAGAATCAGGAGGAACAATGACGAAGACTACCCCTATGATGGAAGTGACCCGCCAATACGGGCATACCATTTACACGATCTGCGCCTTCGGAAGTCCCGAAAGCGCCTGCACTTATGAAGACCGGCTGCTTAATCTGATCCAGCATGAAGCGGATAAGATGGACAGCTGCAAGGAATCCCACAACACTTCAACAACCAACAAAGAAAATGACTAAGAGAGGTATTATCATGAGAAAGCATAACAATTTCTATATCATCGGTGTGGACGCAGGCTACGGCAACATGAAGACTGCCCGCACCATCTACCCCACGGGCCTGGTGGCGATGGACACCAAGCCTTTTTTTGATGGCGACATTCTTGAGTATAACAATACATGGTATCGCATTGGCGAAGGTCACAAGGCCTACAACCCCGACAAGACTGCTGACGAGGACTTCTACATCCTGACGCTGGCATCCATCGCTGCCGAGCTGAGTACGGAGCAGATCACCGAGGCCAATGTGCATCTGGCACTGGGTCTGCCCACGACCTGGACAGGTCGGCAGCGGGAGGATTACCGCCGCTACATGATGCGCAACCCGGACGTCCGGTTTACCTTCAACGATGTGCTGTACAACATCCATCTGACCGACTGCATCGTGTTCCCCCAGGGCTATGCAGCGCTGGTGCCGCTGATGGACAGCGACAAAAGATTCAACGAGTTCCGGCAGTTCACCGGCACGGTGATGATGGCCGACATCGGCAACGGCACCATGAACATCATGCGTCTGGTAAACGGCAAGCCCAATGACCAGCATTGCTGGACGGAGGTGTTGGGCGTGAATCAGTGTGTGCTGACTGCCCGCAAACAGATGATGGATAAGTATGGCATTGACATGCCGGAGAGCGTTATTGAGCAATTCCTGCGAACCGGCACTGCAAACCTGGCACGGGAACTCCTTGACAACCTGACCGATATCGTGCGCGGCTATGTGACCGGTCTGTTTGATGCGCTCCGTGTTCATGGCTATGACGCCCGCCTGATGAAGCTCTTTGTGATGGGCGGTGGCGGCTGTCTGGTGAAGCACTTCGGCAAGTACGATCCCAGCGCGGTTGTTTTTGTGGATGACCTGCACGCATCTGCCAAGGGCTATGAGTACATGGCGCAGGGCGTGATCTGGCGCAATGAGCGCCTGGCACGGAAGGCCGGTGATTGATGATGTGTGTGAAGGCCATTACCGTGCGCTTTCACCTGTCGCACCCAGCAGAAAAGCAGGCATGGGAAAAGCTCAATGCCCGACGAAGCGAACGGCATCAGTCGTTCAGTCAATTGGTTGCAGAAGCTGTCAATGCTTGTGGCACGGAGGGGGTACATCTGTCTGGCACTGAGAAAATCGAGCTTGTTCAGGAGATCACAGAATCGGTGACAAGCAGGCTTCAGCAGATACTTCCAGCATATCTCGCCGGATACTCCGCTGGAGCGAACACACCAGTTGCTATAGCTGTGCCGCAGACGAACACCGCGCCGTCGCAGATCGCTACACCACCCACCCAACAAGAAAACGATGATGCGATGCCTGACTTCGGCGACAGCTGCATGGATTTCGACTTCATCGGCGGCTGAGTCGGTGCATCAATCTGCCGCACATTCCATGATAACTGCATCAAAGTGATGCAGCCCCATCTATGAACACAACGACATCTGCATCAGAGTGGTGCGTACTTGCATCACTCTGATGCACCACAGGAGGAACATCATGAAGATCAACATCGACGAGCTGCTGGCAAATATGCCGAAAGACCCTGACGAGCTGAAAATTGCTCAGGAGCAGCACAGGAAAATTATCGCTGACAACCGCGAAAAAGAGAAGCAACGGAAGGCTCGCACCCACCGGCTCTGTGAACACGGAGCCATCCTGGAGGCCTGCTTCCCTGAGACCATCCAGATGGACAGCGCCCAGTTCTCTGCCTTCATGCAGGAGCTGGCGGCTGGCCGGTGACCATGCAAGGGGCGTTCCGGGGGTAACCTCGGGGCGTCCCCAACAAGAATAACCACGAAGTGCGCACTGATACATACGTCGGCCCGTTGGCCAATGTATGTCGTGCGCCCTGCTGGGCAACATTGCGGACTTCGCCGCGATGGGGCAAACCCCATACTCCAAGAACGATGCTCCCACGGGGAGCCAACAAAGGAGAAACGAATGGACTTCTTTCATTGGACAACCAAGATAGTTTCGCGGAACAAAGGCCGTTCTGCAGTAGCCGCGTCTGCCTACATCAGCGGCACCAAGATGGAAAACACTTGGGATGGAGTTACCCACGACTACACACGCAAGAAGCACGTTATCTACACAGAAGTGATGCTGCCGCCCAATGCACCACAGGAATATGCGGATCGCAGCCTTCTTTGGAACAGCGTTGAATGGAACGAAACCAAGGCGAACGCACAGCTTGCCCGGTCGATTGAGTTTGCGCTGCCTGCCGAGCTAACCCATGCGCAGAACATAGCCCTTATTCGCGATCTTGTGCAGAAGCTGTTTGTGGACAAGGGCATGTTCGCTGATATTGCCTTTCATGATAAAGGTGACGGCAACCCACACGCTCACATTCTGCTGACCATGCGTCCGCTGACACCAGATGGCAAGTGGGGCGACAAGAGCCGCTTGGAGTACATCCTTGACGCTGACGGAAATCGCATCCCTGCCAAGCAGAAAGGCCGCTGGAAAACCCGCAAAGTTAACACAACCGATTGGGACAACCGTGGCAACGCCGAACGCTGGCGCACCGCTGCCGCCGATGCCATCAATATAGCCCTGCGTGACGCTGGATTCACGCAGGGCTTTGTTGATCCCAGAAGCTATGCGGATCAGGGTGCGCAGCGCATTCCGATGATCCACGAAGGGCCGGACGCTCGTGCCATGGAGAAGCGCGGCATTCCGACGGAGGTCGGCGAAAATAACCGCGCAATCCGCCAGGAAAACAAGCTGCTTGTCCAGCTGGAAGCACGGCTTGCCCGACTGAACGCATGGGCGCAGTATGAGAAAAAGAAAGACGAGCTGCTGATTGTACAGGGCGAGGAAGTGTCCAGGGAGAGCCTGCGGTACAAGCTCGCGTCCAACATCCTTGCCTCCACCGTGATGCCCAATCGCAAGGATCGCCGCCTGCGCGACAGCACGGGGTTGCTTGCTGTCATGCAGGAGTACGACATCACGGATGCTGCATCCTGTCTTGCAGCAATTCAGACGGTCAATACGAAATTCTATGGCTTGAAAAGCAAGAAGAAGGAGAATCATGATCTCACGCTTGAGCTGAGCGTCCGCATCGGCGCTTATGAGAAGTGGAAGAAATATCGGAAGAATTACCTTGCGTGGGAGAAACTGCCGAAAGCCAAGCGCGGCGATTTTGAACGTAAGTATGAATACGAGCTCCGGCAGTACCGGGATGCTGGTGCTTCATTGCACCGCTGGCAGGTAGACGGCGAAAAGATCGACTACAAGTGCTGGAAGCAGGCACTGGAATACCTGAACAAAGAGGGTTTCATGCTGGACTACCAGATGCAGGAGATGAAGGAGGAAGTGCGCCGGCTGGAGGTTGTGAAGCGAGAATTTATTCAGGAGAATAAGCGGACGAAACCGGAGAGGTATGAACGGTAAGTGATGCGATCCCCTAATAATGTTAGGGCCTTGCTATCTGTATTGTGTCATTGCGCAGGGCATCATTAAGATTTGATGCCATCGTGAATCGACCGAATATATTCCGGGCTTGTCCCACAACAACCGCCAACCAAATTAGCACCTTGCTTGATGCAAGACCGTACGATGCGTGCAAAATACTTGACGTCCACCGGGTATCTACCCTGCACAGCACGTCCGGCGTTCGGTTTGCATAACAATGGGACCTGCACATGTTGGCGTAGCTTGGCCATCAAATCCGGCAAGGTATCATCTGCAGCAATGCAGTTAATACCCACTGCGGCAGCGCCAGTATCCTGTGTAAGGCGGAGGGCATCTGCTGCCGCATGGCTGGAATACAACGAGCCATCCGATTTGCAGGCAAAGGAAATCATGGTAGCAGGGGCATTTTCTGCAGCGGCGGCAGTCAAAATAGCCCGCGCTTCCAATGGGTGCATCAGAGTTTCAGCCGCCAGCAAATCAGCTTCTCCCTCCACAAGGGCGGCAATCTGCCGTTGATAATCCGCTGTCATGCGTGCCAAATTGGCTGAGTCGGAAGTGTCAATGCAGCCGCGCAGCGTCGTTAGATTCCCGGCAATCAGGCAGTCAGGCGCAGCCGAGCGGGAAAGCGCAATCAGCTTACGATTGATCTCTTCCGTCTGATCGGCAAGCCCATGAGCAGCCAACACCATAGGCTGCGCTCGGAAGGTGGGAGCATAAATAATCTCGCTGCCCGCTTCTGCATAGGCACGCTGCAAATCTTTGATTACCTGCGGATGTTCAAGAATCCACGCTTCCGTGCAGCAGCCACGGGGCATCCCGGCAGCGATCAGCACTGTGCCGGTTGCGCCGTCCAGCAGGTGCACACCAGTGCCAAACTGTGATATAAACGCTTCCCTGGTCAGCAAGTCCACTCCTCCTTTTGATGTGTATATTGTACACCCGTGTTGCTTTTTGTACAATGTGTTTTTT
Source organism: Clostridia bacterium (assembly GCA_017481825.1). GTDB lineage: Bacteria > Bacillota > Clostridia > Christensenellales > Aristaeellaceae > UBA11524. The sequence goes on along the minus strand of JAFUOR010000158.1, from coordinate 17,046 downwards.
TCATCTGACAAAATGTCGAAAACAAATTGACGGATGCCGCTGCAAAGCGTATAATGAATGCGACAAATGAATAGCCGGTGTATCTGCGCAGCGATGCGCGGTATGGCCAATGATGGCTGCATGGGAGGTCGGGCAATGCCCGACTAACGAGAGCGATTACTTGTAATCGCCGAGTGTAGCCAGCGCTGCCCCTTGGGCAGTGATGGCCGACCACAGGAATCGGATGAAAGTTCCGGGCTATCCCAGTAACCGTGAAGTTGACGAAAATGCGATAGAAGCCACTGCGAAAGCGGGAAGGTGCATGAGTAGAATGAGACAAAGCCGGGAGACTTGTTTACACCGTGAAATCAATCATTCCCCTGGGGGTGGGATATGCTATTTGGGCTGACCGGCCTTTTTTGTGCATGCTTGCGTCTGTGAATGCTGCATGCTTTGAAAGTGTACCGGCAGTCTGGTTAGTGTTCCTCAGGGAGGGACGCTTTTCTTTTTTGGAAAAGGCCCTCTCGCTGATTCATTTGATCACATTTGAGGAGGGACTACCATGTCCAAGAAGCTCGTTTCCCTGTTCCTGGCCCTGCTGATGATGTTCAGCATGACCGCCGTCCTCGCGGAGGACACGACCATCACCGTGACCGATATGTTTGGCCGCGAAGTGACCATCGAAGGCCCTGTGACCCGCATCATTGCCCTGGAGCCCAGCGATTGCGAAATGCTGTGCGCCATTGGCTGTGAGGATGCGCTGGTGGGCCGTGGCAAATACTGCGACTATCCCGCGTCCGTACTGGAGTTGCCCGCTGTGCAGTCCGGCGCGAACACGAACCTGGAGGAAATCCTGGCGCTGAATCCTCAGGTTGTTGTGATGAGCGACATGGCTCATACCACCGAGCAGGTGGAGCTGCTGGAGCAGAATGGCATTCGTGTCATCGGCACCGACGCCAACAGCATTGAGGAAGTGTATACCAACATCCGTCTGCTGGGCACCATCATGGGCAAGGAAGCCGAAGCGGAGGCTGTCATCGCTGATATGCAGGCCACCTTTGCGGACATCGCCGCCAAGAGTGAGCAGTCCGACAAGACCATCTACTTTGAGGTCATGCCCCTGGAATGGGGCCTGTGGAGCGCCGGCACCGGCACCTTCATGCACGAGCTGGCCGAGATCTGCGGCATGAAGAACGCTTTCGCGGATATTGAGGGCTGGCAGCAGGTCAGCCAGGAGCAGGTCATTGAGCGCAGCCCCGACTACATCGTGCTGGTGACCGGCATGGGCGAAACCGCCGTGGACGAAGTCATGGGCCGCGAAGGCTGGGAGAACATCACCGCCATTCAGAACGGCGCTGTGTACAACGCTGACTCCTATGCCATGACCCGCCCCGCTCCTCGCCTTGCGGAAGCGGTTGTGGATCTGTACAACTTCCTGAATGGCATCACCGAGTAAGGCTCATCAACCATCCGGGGGAACTGGGCGACCAGTTCCCCCTTTTTTGAAAAAATATGAAGAAGCTTTCTGAACATTTCTCCTGGCGGACATACGTCCTGTTTGTGGCATTGCTGATCGGCGCCATGCTGCTGTGCATCTGCGTGGGCAGCGTGTCCATCCCGTTGGGAGACACCGTCACCGCCCTGTGGAACAGTCTATGGGGGCTGGAAATCCCGACGGGCATTTCCAAGAACATCATCCTGAACGTGCGCTTGCCCCGGGTGCTGAACGTGGCGCTGGTGGGCGCGGCGCTGAGCCTGTGCGGCGCGGCCATGCAGGGCCTGCTGCGCAATCCCCTGGCGGACGGCTCTACCCTTGGCGTAAGCAGCGGCGCATCCCTGGGCGCGGTGCTGGCGTTGGCGCTGGGCGTTACCATCCCCGGCACCACCTACGGCGGCACGATGGTCATGGCGATGCTTTTCGCCTTCCTGTCGCTGGTTGCCATCCTCGGCCTGGCCTATGCGCTGGACAGGTCGCTCTCCACCAACAGCATCATCCTCATCGGCGTGATCTTCTCGATGTTCGCTTCCAGCGTCATCAACCTGGTGATCTCCTTCGCGGAGGACCACATCAAGTCCATCACCTTCTGGACGATGGGCTCGCTGTCCGGCACGAACTTCAGCCATTCGCGGATTCTGGCGCTGGCGCTGCTCATCTGCGGCGGAATCATCCTGCGCTATGCCCGGGAGCTGAACGCCTTCGCCATCGGCGAGGACAACGCCCGCCACATCGGCGTGAACGTGAAGCGCGTCAAGCTCATCATCCTCATCGCCGTGTCGGTGCTGATTGGCGTGTGCGTGTCCATTTCCGGCACGATCAGCTTTGTGGGCCTCGTCATGCCCCACATGGCGCGGATGATCACCGGCCCCAACCACAAGCGGCTGCTGCCGTCGGCCATGTTCTCCGGGGCGATCTTCCTGCTGCTGGCAGACCTGGTGGCCCGCACCATCCTGCGGCCCATTGAGCTCTCCATCGGCGTGGTGACGTCGCTGGTGGGCGCGGTGGCCTTCATCATTATTTTCTACCGTACAAGAAAGGCAAGGTGAGAAAAATGCTGAAGGCAAATCATATCACCGTGCGCTATGACGATCACGCGGTTGTGAACGATCTCTCCTTTGAACTGAAGGAGGGCCAGTGGCTGATGCTGGTGGGTCCCAACGGCGCGGGCAAATCCACGCTGATCGAGATTATCTCCCAAGGCGTGCCCTACACCGGCTCCATCGAGCTGGAGGGCAAGGACATCCGCCGCTACAAGCCCGCCCAGCTGGCCCGGAAGATCGGCGTGCTGGCGCAGAAGAACAGCGTCGGTTATGGCTACACCGTGGAGGAGGTCGTGGGCTTGGGACGTTACGCCTACACGTCCAGCTTCCTGTCCACCCGGGACGACGGCAAAGACCAGGTGGAGCGCGCCCTGGAACTGACCGGCCTGACCGGTTTCCGCCATGCCAGCGTGCTGACGCTCTCCGGCGGCGAATTGCAGCGGACCTTCCTGGCGCAAGTGTTCGCGCAGAATCCGCAAATCCTCATCCTGGACGAGCCCGCCAACCACCTGGACCTCATCTACCAGAAGCACATCTTCTCCCTCATCAGCGAATGGCTGAAAACCCCCGGCCGCGCGGTGCTCTCCGTGGTACACGACCTGAGCCTGGCCCGGCGCTACGGCACCCATGCGGTGCTGATGAACCGCGGCAAATGCGCCGCCCAGGGGGAAATCAACGCCGTGCTGACCCCCGACAACCTCCGCAGCGTGTACGACATGGACGTGTACGCCTGGATGCACGAAATGCTGGAGCAATGGAAGTGATAACTTGGCAAAGCATAAGATTGCGGCCCGGGAAATTCTGAAAAGGCAAGGAAACTTCTGGCAGGAGGGCATGCCCCTGACGGAAAAGGATGAGTTGTTGTTAAAAATTCTGAAGGATCGTGCTGCAGAACTTGGCTACACGCCGCTGGTATCTGATGTGGCGGAAGCCTGCAGAATCAAAGGACGCTTCCGGTGCTGGCGGGATGCGCTCAAGGCAGCCGGCTTACCCTCAGAGCGTGATCCGGAGCAGGTAGCCCGGCGCATGGCAGCGAGGGCGGCTGCCAGTGAACCTCAACAGGTGAACAAATAGCGACAACGCCCTGACAATCCGCATCACTGTATCGCTGTGCGCGTGTCTATCATCGGTACTATCAGCTTTGTGGTGCTGGTTGTGCCTCGCATGGCACGGATAAACCCCGGTTGAAATTTTTGCTCACCAGCTCCGTTGGTGGTTGTCTTGCCATAAGGCTATACAAGCGAAGCCCCCGACAGCACTACTTTTCGCTGTCGGGGGTAATTCATGCTTTTTCGGCAGACACCATGCCTTTCGGCTGCCAGCATCCGCTGCGGTAGAAGAGGAGGGACATCGCTGTGGCGATCGACCAGCCGATGGGCCATGCACACCAGATGCCCGTTGCCCCCATGGCAGTGGCGGAGAGCGTCTTAGCCAGCACCACCCGCAGGATCAGGTCGGTAAAGGTGGCGACCATGAAGGGCTTCATCTTGCCCGCACCGCGCAGCACGCCATCCGCCACCAGTTTGGTCGATACCACAAAATAGAAGGGCGAAACGATTTTCAGGAAAGCCATGCCGGATTGCAGCGTTGCCTCAGTGGGCTGGTCCAGGAACAGGGAAACCAGCGTCCGGCTGCCCAGCAGATACAAAAGCGTCAGCGGTACGCAGAGCGTCCACACGATGGTCAGCCCCGCCCGGAAACCCTGGCGCACCCGCTCCGGCTTCCCCGCACCCAGATTCTGCGCCGTGTAGTTGGAGATGCCGTTGCCCAGGGTAGTGAAGGACGTGATCACCAGGTTGTTCAGCTTGACCGAGGCGGAATACCCGGCCATCACGCTGGTGCCGAAGGTGTTGATGGTGCTCTGAATCAGGATGTTGCCCAAGGAGATGAAGCTCTGCTGCAAAATGCTCGGCACTGCGATTCTGACGATCCTGCCCAGCAGCTTCCCTGAAAACAGCGGCGCATGGCGGGTGCCCTCCATGCCGCGCAGCCTGCGGAACACAACAACGACCGCCAGCAGGCAGGAAACACCCTGGCACATGAACGTCGCCCAGGCCACGCCTGCAACGCCCATATCAAAGGCCGTGACGAAGAGGATGTCCATGAAGATATTCGTCGTGGAGGACGCAGCAAGGAACCAGAACGGCGTTTTGGAATCTCCCAGCGCCGAGAAAATGCCGGTGGATACGTTATAGAAAAACACAAAGGGTAGGCCCAGAATGTAAATGTCCAGATAGAGCTTGGAGTCCGCCATCACGTTATCCGGCGTGTGGATCAGGTGCAGCAGGTCCTGGCAGAAGATCATGCTGCCCGCCATCAGCACCGCGCACAGCACGCCGGTGGCGATCAGCGTGGTGGTGACGGCTGTCTTCAGCTCCCGGTAGCGCTTGGCCCCGAACAACGCGGAAACGGTGACGGAGCAACCGATGTTGCAGCCAAAGGCAAAGGCGATGAAGATCAGCGTGATCTCATAGCTGTTGCCCACAGCCGCCAGCGCGTTCTCGCTGATGAACTTGCCGGCCACAAAGCTGTCCGCAATGTTGTAAAGCTGCTGGAACACGATGCTTCCAAACAGCGGCAGGCAGAACTTGCACAAAACAGACGTGGGATTCCCCACAGTCAGGTCCTTGTTCATGGATGGTTGCCTCTTTTCTTCGGATAAAGTTGCTTTTCTAATGCTGAATTGACTTTTAACGGTCGCTTTATTATAATGCTATGGTGGGTATGTGTAAAATATATAATTTGCATCTTCATCATATCAATTCAACATGGAGCGGCATATGAATATCAGTTACGATTATTACCGGGTATTCTACTACGTTGCCAAATGCAGAAATGTTACGCAGGCATCGCAGTTGTTGATGAGCAACCAGCCCAATGTAACCCGCACAATCAAGAATCTGGAAGCAGCATTGGGCTGCGCGCTGTTTGTGCGGAGCCATCACGGCGTCACACTCACGCCGGAAGGTGAAAAGCTGTTCGCGCACGCTGCTGTCGCGGTTGAGCATTTGGAGAGCGCAGAACGCGAGTTGGCGCTGGACAAAAGTCTGCAAAGCGGTACTGTATCCATCGGCGCCACCGAGGTGGCTTTGCGTTGCCTGCTGTTGCCCATTCTGAAACAATTTAAGCAGCGTTATTCCGGCGTACAAATTCGGGTGCTCAATTACTCCACGCCACAAGCCGTTGCCGCACTCAAGGACGGCCTGGTTGACCTGGCAATGGTGACAACGCCGGTGGATGTGCCCGGCGATTGCAAGTCTGTCGTTCTGAAGAGCATCCATGAGGTGGCCGTATGTGGAAAAGGATTTGCGCATTTGTGCCGCCGCGAAATCACGCTGGCAGAAGTGAATGAAAATCCAGTCATTTGCCTTGGACGGCAGACAAAGACCTATGAAATGTATTGCGACTGGTTCAGGCAGCATGGGCTGATGCTTGTACCCAGTATTGAAGCGTCAACCGCCGATCAAATTCTGCCGCTGGTGCGCAACGATCTGGGCGTTGGTTTTGTGCCGCACTTGTTCCTGCAGGATGAATCCGAACAAGCAGGCATCTATCGACTGCAGTTAAGAGAGAAGCTGCCCATGCGCTCTATCTGCTTGCTCAGGCAGAAAAGCCATCCGTTAAGCATTGCAGCGAAGGAGCTGGAGCATACCATTCTTTCAGCAGAATAAATGAAGAAATGCCTTGCGCCCGTCAAGCGCAAGGCATTTCCTGTTTCAAAGGGCTTTATAGCTGCCGTCCCCGCACAATACATAGCCCTTTCCGTTTGCAGTTTGAAAATCGTAGTAACTTCCTTTCGGCACGGCACAGCGCTCCATGATTGCCATCAACGTACCACCATGGGCAATGATGGCAGAGTCCTCCGCTTGCTCAGGGATGTTCTCAAAAGCAGAAACGCATCGCGCGGCAAACTGTGCCCGGCTTTCGCCGCTGGGGAAGGGCAGCTCCCCGCCGGAATCAATCCATGCCTGATAATCGGCGTTTCCGTTCAGCTCGGCGTAGTTCTTGTTTTCCCATTCACCGAAATCGCACTCGCGGAAGTCATCCACGATCTCCGTCGGAACGCTCGGATAGAGCAGTGCCGCCGTTTCCAGACAACGTTTCATGGGACTGACGAATACCTTGCCAACCGGCGGACAGACTTTGCCTTGCAGCGCAGCAATACCTTCCGGGCACAGAGGTTCATCCGTGCGGCAGCCGATGTAGCGGTGTTCCAGATTGCCCTGCGTTTGTCCGTGGCGGATGAGAATCCACTTCATTTGATGCGCACCCCGATTCCGCATACGCAGCGCGTCACCTGACCAGCTTCCTGTGCAATGACGCAAAGCGCCCTGCCCACCGCCTCGCGGAAGGCACGTTCTGCCGCGTCCATGGGCACTACGCCTGCACCGACTTCGTTGGCGATCACTACCGCGTCCGGGTGTTGGTTGCAGAACCACCGTGCAAAGGCGCGGGGCTCCTGGCCCTCGGTCAGCACCGCACGGCGGATGACTTCATGGAACCCAGGATGCAGCTCGCTCTGGGGATTTTCCTGCCTGGCCAGTTCCTCCTGACCTTGGTAAGCGCCACCAATATAGAGCTTGATCATAGCGCACCTCCGAATACAATCACCGCGATCAACAGCAGTTCTGCTGTCTGAACAAACCAGCCTGCCAAATCACCTGTGACCCCGCCAAAATACTTGATAGACATATGATGATAATACTGAGTCCACGTAACTGTCAGGCACAGGCAGGCCAGGCCCAGCCATCCGCCAAAGATCAGCCATACCGCAGCGCACAGCAACAGGTAGACGCCGCTGCTGACGGTCACCAACCGCTTGTGGGCCGCCCGGGCGAAGCTGTCCAGCATACCGTTTGGCCGTGCGCTGGGGAATGCCGCCAGCGTCCAGGCGCTCAGACTGCGGGAGACGACGAAGCACACCGCCAACATGAAGCCAGCGTGTGCAGACGTTTCACTGAGAGCGCCCGCCATCAGCAGCATATATCCCACACAGCCAATGACCGCAAACGCACCAACATGCGTATCCTTGAGAATCTCCAGCCGTCGCTCCTTCGTTTGCCAGGAGGCAAGCGCATCGCTGGTGTCCATAAAGCCGTCCATATGGATACCGCCGGTAACAAGGATGGGCAATAGCGCGCCCACCGCGCCACGCAGTACAGGGCCGATGCTCAAAGCGTCGCATAGCCAGAGCCAGCCCCACAAAAGAAGCCCAATGATCGCACCAATCAGCGGGAAGAAGCACATCGAATATTTGCGATTTTCTTCAGACCATTCCACTTGTGGGACGGGAATGCGCGAGTAAGTGGAAAAGGCAATACACAGCGAACGGATCACACGCATGGGAGTTCTCCTTTCACGCACACAGGGATGGAGTACACCACCTCCACCACGCAGTCAGCCAATTCAGCAGCCTGATGGTTGATCTGTGCCAGCTGGCGCAGATATTCCTGGGTGGACTCAGCATAAGTGATGCCGTCAGAAAACACGTCATTGGTGACCATCACCAGATGGCGACACTTTTCCGCCAGCATTTCCAACGCGGGGACGATGCGCCCCACATCGCCGCCGTCGAACATCTCATTGGCCATCAGGTTGACCAGGTCTTCGAGCAGCACGGTACTGCCCGCAGGGACGTCCGCCGCAGCCAGATCTTTCTCGCATTCCACAGTAATGAAACCCTTGTCCGCCCGCTGCGCCCGGTGGCGTTCCACCCGGCGGACAGATTCCTCGTCATATACCTGCATGGTGGCGATGTAGACGCGGCGTTCCTCCGGCAGGGAGGCGATCAGCTTTTCCGCCCAGGTGGACTTGCCGCTGCCACTGCCGCCTGTAACCAGTACGATCATGCTTGTTCCTCCTGCGGCGTATAGGCTGCCATGCCCAAATCGTCAAAGGTGTGCGGACCGTGGTAAACCTGCAGCGCCATATCCAGCAGTGGCAGCAGTGCCACTGCACCTGTGCCCTCACCCAGCGCCATATCTGCGTGAAGGATGGGCTCCACCCCCAGTTCCTCCATAATGCGAACCATAGCAGGTTCCCGGCTCATATGGGAGGGGAGCATGACGTCCGCCGCAGCAGGACATATACGGGCCGCCGCCAATGCAGCCACGGCAGAAATCACGCCGTCAATGATGATCGGTACGCCATGCTGTATACCGCCAAGGAACGCACCTGTCATACCTGCAATCTCAAAGCCGCCGACCTTTGCCAGCACATCAAGAGGATCGCTGGGGTCCGGCTGATTGATGTTCAGTGCACGGGTGATGGCTTCCCGCTTGCGCAGCAGTCCCGCGTCGGACAAGCCTGCGCCGCGCCCGGTGAGGACTTCCGGAGCGCACTCCAACAGCATACAGGCGATTGCCGTGGAGGCCGTGGTGTTGCCGATGCCCATTTCGCCGGTGGCGATGAGCTGGTAACCGCGTGTTTTCATTTCTCCCACCAGGGCAACACCGGCCTGGATGGCCTGCTCGACCTGTGTGCGGGTCATGGCAGGGCCCTGAGCCATATTTTGTGTACCCGCAGCAATGCGGCGGTCAATCGTGCAGGGAACGGCATTGAGCATACCCATGTCCACGGCGAACACGTCGGTATGGGAAACACCAGCCATCAGGTTGATGTTGGCAGTGCCATCCGCGATGGACTTTGCCACCAATGCGGTCACTTCACTGCCGGATTGACTCACACCTTCGGCTACCACACCGTGATCGGCACAGAAAACCAGCGCGCACCGTTTGTCGATGTGCACGTCAGGCGTATTCTGCACCCCGGCGATTTGTATGATCAACTTCTCCAGCTTGCCCAGGGAGTTCAGCGGTTTGGCCACATGATCCCAGCGGCGCTGTGCTTGCTCCTTTGCGTTCATGCGTCCTCCATATCAGACCGCTTCACCACATCAGCGATCTCACAGTAACGAGCCAACAGAATATCGTAGTTGTCTTTTTCATGGGGGAAGGTACAGGCTGTGCAGCTTTTACGGCCCTTTTCAGTGTAGGTATAGTTGCCGCCGCACTTTTTCCCCAGCGCGTACAGCGGACAGAAACAGAACAAACAGTTGAAATCTTCTTCACGAACGCCCTTATGGCAGGGGAAGTATTCACACTCCCTATTCTGGAAAAAGCGGAAGTGCTTGGTTTGTTCAGACATATTCACACCTCACAGAAGAATGCTGACCAGCAGGATCAGCCCCAGCATCAGTGTGCTGGAAACATACAGCAGCTTGTTGGCTTTGCCGATATCCATGCGCTCCACCGGACGGTCCGCGTCGCCAATCGTGGGCTTTTCCACCGGCTTGCCGAAATAATCATGGGTACCACCAAGCTGAATGTGCATCGCGCCTGCCGCCGCAGCCTCGCTCCAGGCGCAGTTGGGGCTCTTGTGGTTGGCGTGGTCGCGCCGGACGATACGCAGGGCGTTTTTACCGTCCATGCCAGTAAGGCGGGCTGCCAGACACATAAGCAGCGCCGTGATACGGGCGGGGATGTAGTTGAATATATCATCCAGCCTGGCGCTGGACCAACCGATGTCCCGATACTTCTCGTCCAGATAACCCACCATGGAATCGAGTGTACTGGCTGCCTTGAAACCCCACAGCAGCACCGGGCCGCCGATGGCCGCATAAAACAAGGGCGAAATAACGCCGTCGGTGGTGTTTTCCGCCACAGTTTCGATGGTGGCCTTGATGATCTCTTCTTCGCTGAGATTCTGCGTATCGCGCCCGACGATGCGTGCCACCTGTTTGCGCCCTGCTTCAAGGCCCTTGTCCAGCGCTTTTTCCACACCGTGGGCTTCCTTGGCCATGCAGGTTACAGCAATACCCATCCAGTTGAGCAGAGCCATACCGATCAGCAGCGGGAAGCGTCCCAGCAGGCTCACTCCCCACAGGAGTGTCCCCACCACAGCCATGGTCAGCAACACGGTGGAAGCCGTCAGAAATACCGCGCTTTTGCGGAGATTGCCGCCCCGCTTGCGTAGCTTTTTCTCCATGAAGGAGATGTACTTGCCGATGATGCATACCGGATGATACAGCCACTCCGGGTCGCCCAGCAACAGATCGAGAATGAAGCCAATCAGCAGTGCCAGAATCCAGTCACCCATATTACACCTCACCCCGGACGATCTTGTAGATCATATCCATATCCACACTGGCGCGCACGATGGCTGCAATGCGATCAAACTCCCGTTCGCGGAACTCTTCAAAGCTCACAGGGGTTTGATTCTCTGTGACAATGCCTTTTTCCTTGCGAATATGGGCGGCGATAGCGGCAAAGAGCTGGCCATCGTCAAACAGACCGTGCAGATAACTGCCCAGCACATTACCCTGGACGTTCATCACACCATCCACCTTATCACCGATGCGCAGCCAAGGCAAGGCTTTCTCTCCCAGGTGATTATGCCCGGCGTGGATCTCGTAGCCATCCACGGTAATACCGTTGGCGGAAGCAAGCCAGCCGGAGGCCTCCACCACGCCGCTGGCCTGGGCGGTGTGCTTCTCCTTGGCGAAGGTAACCTCCATATCCAGCAGATCAAGACCCGCCAGCTCCGGCACGCGAGATTCCACATGGTCAGGGTCGTGGAGTTTTCGGCCCAGCATCTGATATCCTCCGCATACACCAATGACCATGCCTCCTTTACGGGCATGGCGGATGATGGCAGCGTCCATGCCGCGGTTGCGCAGGTCGATCAAATCCTCAATGGTGTTCTTCGTGCCGGGAAGGACGATCAGGTCGGCCCCTTCGAGTTCCTTGGCGGTCTGGGCGTAGCGTACCTTTACGCCGGGCTGCAGGGCCAGGGACTGGAAATCTGTGAAATTGGAAATGTGTTTGAGCTTCACTACTGCCACGTCCAAGTCACCCTGGCCGGACTTGCGCTCAAAACGCTCGGTGACGCTGTCCTCGTCCTCCAGCTCCACGTCCATCCAGGGAACCACGCCCAGCACAGGAATATGGATGCGGTCCTCCAACATTTTCAGACCAGGCTCCAGAATCTTCACATCCCCCCGGAATTTGTTGATGATCACACCTTTTACCCGGGCGCGCTCCTCATCCGTCAGCAGCATGATGGTACCCAGCAGCGACGCAAACACGCCGCCCAGGTTGATATCGCCCACCAGAATCACCGGTGCATCTGCGGATTCGGCCATGGACATATTGACAATATCCCCGGCTCGCAGGTTGATCTCCGCCGGGCTGCCCGCGCCCTCAATCACTACGCAATCCACGGTGGATTCCAGTGCGTCGTAGGTGGCCTTGATGCTTTGGCGCAGGGCAGGCTTGTATTTGTGGTACTCCATGGCCGTCATGGTACCGATAGCCTTGCCGTCCACAATCACCTGGCTACGGCGGTCGCTGGTGGGCTTGAGCAGCACCGGATTCATCCGAACGTCCGGTTCCATGCCGGCAGCCTGAGCTTGCGTTACCTGGGCGCGCCCCATCTCCAACCCATCTTTGGTAACAAAAGAGTTCAGCGCCATATTCTGTGCCTTGAAGGGAGCTACAATGTAGCCATCCTGCATCATGATACGCAGGAATGCTGCGCACAGCACGCTCTTGCCTACGGACGAAGCCGTTCCCTGAATCATCAATGACTTACCGCGCATACAGAATTGCCTCCAATTCGTGTATCAATCGATTGTTTTGTTCTTCGGTTTTGACTGCCAAACGCAGAATGCTTCCCGGCAGGCCAAAGGCGTTACAGGTGCGAACCAGGATACCGCGCTCCTTCAATACTCTTGCAACATCCGTCATATCCTGCTTGAAGTCCGCCAACAGGAAGTTGGCCTCAGATGGCTGAATTTCTGCGCCAAGGGATGATAATTGTTTTTTGAATCGTTCACGGCGGACACGATTGACAGCCGCATCCTGACGTATTTCATCCAAATGATAAGGAAGCCGGGCAGCAATTTCTGTCGCCAGTGCACACAGCGACCAGGGAAGCATTCGCTTTTCCAAAGCAGCAATCACGTCCGGGGCAGCGCAGACATACCCCAGACGCACACCGGGAATACACAAGGTCTTGGTCATCGAACCTACTACTGTAAGGTTTGTCTGCACATCCTTGCTGACACCATGCTCTGGACAGAAGTCGATAAAGGCTTCGTCCACAATCAATTCGCCGCCCTGTGCTGTGACGCGCTGATGGATTGTCAGCAACTCGTTCCGCGTTATCGCTGTACCGGTGGGGTTGTTAGGATTGGCAAGGAATACGGTATCACCAGGTACACATTCCCCTTGCCAGATCCCGTGGGGCCTGCCATGTACAGCAGCACGCTCCGCATACTCGCAGAAGGTAGGCTGAAATGTCAGCACGCGGCCTTTACGCTGTTGCAGCACCATATCAATAGCAGCCGCACCACCTGCGGTAGGCAGTATGTATTCTTCAGGTGTACCAGCATAAGCCGCCAGCCCGCGTCGGGCACGTTTCATAGCTCGGTCAGGGTAGTAGCGTACATCGGTCAGGGCCGCTTGCATAGCCTCCACCACCCAATCGGGCGGGCCTTCCGGCCGGAGATTGGCAGAGAAATCCAGCCATCGGGTGGGCTCGCCCTCCCATACATTCCCTCCATGAATCATGATCATGCCTCCAAATAAAACAGCATCCTCCCTGGAAAGAAGGATGCCGAAACAGCGCAGGTGTCTTTCACCTACGCCAACGACGCATCTTCCCCTTACCCAGAAAAGCGTTGAACCAACAAACAAGGCAGGTCTCCTGACTGATCGGCGGGATGATTCCCGGCATTTACGCCTTCTCAGACTCTCGTCCAATGGCTATTGCAAATGCCATCCGAAACACAGTAATGGCTGTTGCGCCGGAATTTCACCGGCTTCCCTTTTCACCCGGAACAGATGCCCCGGACACCTTGATTGCGTATGTACTTTCGCTTGTTATCATATCATATTCGGCAAAATGCGTCAATTTGTTTTGCACGACAGATATATGTATTATCACGGATAAACGCGCGGTTCTTTCCTTCTCTGTAAGGGGATGGCTATAACAAGACAAGCCATCTGCAGATACTCAAAGTACCGCCTTTCAATAACGCAGATATAAAAGCCGTCTGCTGCAGCGTTGGCTACAACAGATGGCTTTAAGGGTTATTCGTGCTTAGAAAAGTAGCACGACTACGGTTATTTTTGAGGTTTTGGAGAGAACACCCTTGACAAAACAACTCGCGGCGGAGCCCCGCGATACGAATGCAGTCAGAGGGCCTGCGGGCCCTCCGACACCTCCCAAGGAGGTATTTTGACAGTCTGAACCTTCCCCTTTGGGGAAGGTAGCAGCGACCAACGGGGAACCGACGGATGAGACAGTCCCTCAATAATGGCGTTGCATGCTCAGAGCGCCTTGCTCTTCCGTTCAGCATCGCAGTAGACGCAGCGATACACGCCGCGCTCGCGATCCTTCAGGCGGAACAGCTGATCCAAGGAGCCTTCCACCGAGGTGATGCAGCGGGGATTTTTGCAGTGAATGACGTTCACCAGCTGCACGGGCAGGCTCAGCTTCTTCTTTTCGGTCACATGACCGTCCTTGATGATGTTGACGGTGATGCCGGGATCAATGTAGCCCAGCACGTCCAGATCAAGGTTGATTTCCTCGTCGATCTTGATGATATCCTTGCGGCCGATCGCGCCGGAGCGCACGTTGCGGATGTAGGCCACAGGGCAGTCCAGCTCGTCCAGCTTCAGGTAGCGGTAGACGTCCATGCCGCGTCCGGCCTTGATGTGGTCGAGCACAATACCGCGGTGAATCGCATCGATCTTCATTCTGCCACCTCCAGAAGGGTCTTGATCAGCGCCATGCGGACGTAGCGTCCGTTGCGCACCTGATCGAAGTAGACCGCGCGGGGATCGCTGTCCACCTTGGTGGATATCTCGTTCACGCGGGGCAGCGGATGCATGATGGACAGGTCAGCCTTGGCGGTCTTGAGCTTGTCCGGGTCAAGGATGTAGGTGTCCTTCAGGCGGATATAATCCGCCTCGTTGAAGAAGCGCTCACGCTGCACGCGGGTCATGTAGAGCACGTCCAGCTCGGGCATGACCTCCTCCATGGTCTCTACCTCGCGGAAGGGAATGCCGCGATCCTGCAGCTCCTGGGTGATGTAGGCGGGGACCTTGAGCTCCGGCGGAGAAATCAGCACGAACTCAACGTCCTCATAGCGGCTCATTGCCCCGATGAGGGAGTGCACCGTTCGGCCAAATTTCAGGTCGCCGCACATGCCCACGACCATCCGGTTCAGCCGCCCCTTCTGGCGGCGGATGGTCATCAGGTCGGTCAGCGTCTGGGTGGGGTGGTTGTGACCGCCGTCGCCCGCGTTGATGATCGGCACGTAGCTTTTCAGGCTGCCCGCCATGGGCGCGCCCTCTTTGGGATGGCGCATGGCGATGATATCCGAATAGCAGCTCACCGTGCGGATGGTATCCAGCAGACTCTCACCCTTGGAGGTGGAGGAGGAATCCGCCGAGGAGAAGCCCAGGACGCTGCCGCCCAGGCTCAGCATCGCCGATTCAAAGGACAGACGCGTGCGGGTGCTGGGCTCAAAGAACAGCGTCGCCAGGATGCGGCCCCGCAGACACTCGCGGTAGGCGGCAGGATCGGCAATCATCCTGTCGGCAAGGTCAAGGATGGATTCGATCTCCTCAACAGAGAAATCGGTGATATCAATCAGGTGACGCATAATGGCTCCTTTCAGTCGCCAGATTCGGAATGCAGATCTTACGCCTTCGCGCCGTTGACGGCCAGATAGTTCTTGATGCGCTGGACGTTCTCGGCGTTCTTCTCGTCTGCCTCCAGGTACTCGATGATGTCGTACACATCCACCACGGAGTACACCGGGAAGCCGAATTCCTCGGCAACCTCGGCCATCGCGGACTTGTCGGTCTTGCCCTTTTCCTTGCGGTCAACCATGACGAAGGTCGCGGCGACCTTCACACCCTCAAGATTGCTGAGAATCGCCATGCTCTCGCGGATGGCAGTACCGGCGGTGATCACGTCCTCGACGATCACGACCCCCTCGCCCGCCTTGGGCACATAGCCCACGAACACGCCGCCCTCGCCATGATCCTTGGCTTCCTTGCGGTTGAAGAAGAAGGGCACATCAAGGCCTTCCTTGCTCAGAGCGATGGAGGAGGACACCGCGATGGAGATGCCCTTGTAAGCGGGGCCATAGAGGACAGTGCGGCGAGAACCGACCTTCTCCAGATAGGCCTTGGCGTAAAACTCGCCCAGCTTGGCGATCTGATCGCCGGTCTTGATATCGCCCGCATTGATGAAGTAGGGAATCTTGCGGCCGGACTTGGCGGTGAAATCACCAAACTTCAGAACACCGGCAGACTCGAGGAATGCGATAAACTCATGCTTGTAAGCTTCCATGGTATTGTCTCCTTTCAGTCGACGAATTCGGAATTATGAATTCGGAATTCGGAATTTATAGTGTAGACTGGCTTTGCGCCTTTGTAATTGCAACAAGGATCGAGATGAGCTCCTGGCATTCTTGGTAGATACTCTGGTACGCAGCTTCATTATCTATGTAGCCACTCTCATGCAAGAGCTCCAGCCAGTACTCCGTTTCGCTTGCTTCTTTCAGTGCAATATTCAGTTTTGCGAAGAAATCAGCCCGCGATTGTCCACGAATTGCTTCTTTTACATTTGCCCCTATTGATGTTCCGCTCCGCAGCATTTGCTTCGACATAATATGCTCATGCCGCTGATTAAGTATTTGGTACAACCTGATGATGCGAAGAGCAAATGTCTTGCTCTTCACTACCACAACATTATTATCTTTCATTCAAAACTCCTCCCGCATCCTTCAGAATTCAGTCACACATACTAAATTCCGAATTCCGCATTCCGAATTCCGAATTATTCATTATTCTCCCAGGAAATCCCGGACACAACGGTTGTACGCCGCCACAGGATCAGCCGCTGCGGTGATCGGCCGCCCCACCACGATGTAGTCGCTGGCAGCGCGGGCCTTTTCGGGGGTCATGATGCGCACCTGGTCGCCCACATCGCCATCGGCGAAGCGGATGCCGGGGGTCACGGTCATGAAGTCGGGGCCGCAGGCTTCCTTGACCAGGGCCGCCTCCAGGGGAGAGCACACCACGCCCATCAAGCCAGCGGCCTTGGCGTTCTGGGCGTACTTCTTCACGGTGTCGGGCATGGTGGCGTTGATCAGCAGCTCATTCTGCATGCGCTCCTCGCTGGTGGAGGTCAGCTGGGTCACGGCCAGCAGGGTCGCGCAGGAGCCGTCCTCCTTGGTCAGGCCTTCCTTGGCGGCCTCCATCATGGCGATGGTGCCGGAGGCATGCAGATTGGTCATGTCCACATCCAGGTGGCGCAGCACCATCATGGCCTTCTTGACGGAATTGGGGATGTCATGCAGCTTCAGATCCAGGAAGATCTTGTGACCGCGGGCCTTGATTTCCTTGACGATGGCGGGGCCTTCGGCGTAGTACAGCTCCATGCCGATCTTCACGAAGGGCTTGCGGCCGGTGAACTGCTCCAGGAAGGCCAGAGTCTTTTCCTTGCTTT
>JAFUOR010000032.1 GCA_017481825.1 Clostridia bacterium | reverse complement strand
CACCTATATGCTCATGCAGTCTTATGACTTCCTTGAGCTTTTCAAGCGCTACGGCTGCCGTTTGCAGATGGGCGGCAACGACCAGTGGAGCAACATGCTGGGCGGCGCGGATCTCGTCCGCCGCAAGGACAATGAGAAGGCCTTCGCATGCACCTTCCAGCTGCTTCTGACCCACGACGGCAAGAAGATGGGCAAGACCGAAAAGGGTGCCCTGTGGCTTGATCCCAACAAGACTTCCCCCTTCGATTTCTACCAGTACTGGCGCAACATCGACGACAAGGACGTGGAGAAGTGCCTGGGCCTGCTGACCTTCCTGCCCATGGACGAGGTGCGCCGTCTGGGTGCGCTGGAAGGCAGCGCCATCAACGAGGCCAAGAAGGTGCTGGCCTTCGAGGTCACCAAGCTGGTGCACGGCGAGGAAGAAGCTGCAAAGGCTGCGGACGCTGCGGCTTCCCTGTTCGGCGGCGGCATGAACAGCGCCAACGTTCCCTCCTTCGAGCTGACCGCTGACGATCTGGCTCAGGATGCCCGCGTGACCACCATGCTGGTGAAGTCCGGCCTGTGCAAGAGCCAGTCCGACGCCCGCAACCAGATCAAGGCTGGCGCGGTGCTGGTGGCTGACGTGAAGGTAGAAGACCTGAACGCTACCGTGTCCGCCGAGCAGTTCGGCGAGGACGGCCTGATGCTCCAGAAGGGCAAGAAGGGCTTCCGCCGTCTGATCCTCAAATGAGCACTGCACCGTACAAGACGCTGCGGCAGGAGGCTGCCGATGAAGTCATCATCAACAAGAGCCGCTTCATCGGCTACGCCTGCCCCTGCGAAACCGAGGAGGAAGCCCTAGCCTTCCTGCAGAAAATCCGCACGAAGCACAAGGATGCGACCCACAACTGCTACGCCTACATCATCGGGCGCAACGCAGGCATCATGCGCTACTCCGACGATGGCGAGCCCGGCGGCACTGCGGGCCTCCCCATGATGGAGGTGCTCAAGAATCAGGGCGTGGTCAACTGCTGCGTGGTGGTGACGCGATACTTTGGCGGCATCCTGCTGGGTGCGGGCGGACTGGTTCGCGCCTACACCCAGGGCACCGTCATCGCTCTGAAGGCTGCGCAGGTCGTGACGATGGAGCCCTCCCAGCGCTACCTGTGCGAGGTAGCCTATCCTCTTTGGGACAGGGTGACCCATGCCCTTCGCAGCATGCCGGTGCAGCTTGTCTCCAGCGAATTCACCACCGCCGTGGGCTTCACGCTCCTGGTGAGAGAAAAGGACGCAGAGCAGATGATCAGCGATTTGACGCGCCTGACGGACGCACGCTTTGAATACCTGTTGGAGGACGAATCCTACGAAGGCTGGGATACAACCGAATAATCCTTGCGCCAGCGGAAATAACAAGCGTTTCCGTTGGCGCTTTCCTTTTGCATTCATGTGAAGTTCACAAGTGCTGGATATACTACCCGTGCAAGATATGGAAGGAGACCATTGGCGTGAAGAAATTTTTCAAGAGGCTGTTTATCTGGGCGCTTATTCTGGTGATCGGCGCCGCCGTCGTGTATGAATTCTTCATCAAAGAGACGGAGATCGCATTTACCGAAGAGGTCGCCCGCGTGGACGATATCGAGACCTTCTACACCTTTTCCGGCAACGTGGAGGCGGACGGCTACCAGATCGTCAGCGCCGGCACCAAGAGCAAGGTGAAGGAGTGGCTCTTTGAGGAGGGCGACACGGTCACCAAGAACGATGCGGTCATCCGCTACGAATCCGGCGTAACGGTGAAATCCCCCATCGACGGCACGATCTCCCACCTTTACCTGGACGTGGGCGATGAGTTCCTGCCCGGCACGCAGCTCTTCCGCGTGGCAGACTATGCACATCCGCTGATTCACTTCCGCGTGGATGAATATGACGTGTCCGCGCTGAAAAAAGGCATGAAGGCCGATGTGAAGGTGCTCTCCACCGGCAAGGTGCTGGAGGGTGAAATCACCCATGTGTCCCTGGAGGCCACCGTGTCCGGTGATCTGGCCTTCTATGAGATCGAACTGGCGCTGCCTCAGGATGGCACGCTTCCCATGGGCGTCACCTGTGAGATCATCGTCCCCCGCCAGAGCGCGCTGGATGTGGTCACCGTGTCCATGGACGCGATTCAGTACAACGATTACGGCGAGCCCTTCGTCTACCGCCGCCACCGTGAGGGTGAGGTCGTCGAGACGCCGGTGGAGCTGGGCATCAACAACGGCACCATCGTCGAGATCAAGGACGGCCTCCATGCGGGTGAAACGATCCTCATCCCGCCGTCCTTTGGCTTTGACCCCGTGGCTATGCGCCAGCAGATGATGGGAGGCTCCCGATGAGTGACGTGATCCTTTCCATGCGGGATATCGTGAAGACCTACCGCATGGGCGACGAGGAACAGACGGTGCTCAGGGGCATCAGCCTTGATGTGGAAAAGGGCGAGTTCGTCGCCATCCTCGGCCCCAGCGGCTCGGGCAAATCGACGCTGATGAACATCATCGGCTGTCTCGATACACCCACCTCCGGCAGCTACATCCTCCACGGACGCGATGTGAAGGGCCTGGATGAGAGCGATCTGGCCAAGGTGCGCAACAAGGAGATCGGCTTCATCTTCCAGTCCTTCCAGCTGCTGAAAAGGCAGGATGCGCTGCAGAATGTCGAATTGCCCCTGGTCTATGCAGGCATGCGCGCAGGCGAGCGCCAGAAGCGCGCCCGACAGATGCTGGAGCGCGTAGGGCTGCAGGAAAAGCTCCACCATTATCCCAACCAGCTCTCCGGCGGTCAGCAGCAACGCGTTGCCATCGCGCGGGCACTGGCCACCAACCCGACCATCCTCCTGGCTGACGAGCCCACCGGCGCCCTTGACCAGCAGACGGGCAAGCAGGTGATGGAGCTCTTTCACGAACTGAACGACGAGGGACGCACCATCATCATGATCACCCATGATATTGCCATCGCGCGCCATGCCAGCCGCATCGTGCGCATCCTGGACGGCGAACTGAGCGAGGGGGTGGCTGAGGATGCTTAAGGAAAGCCTCCGCATGTCCTGGCAGAACGTCTGCGCCAACAAGATGCGCACCTTCCTGACGATGCTGGGCATCATCATCGGCGTGACGGCCATCATCGCCCTGATCACCACGGTGGAGGGCGCAACGGGCGAGATCACCAACCAGTTCGCCGCCCTTGGCGCGGGCAAGGTGAGCGTATCGGTCAGTGGTACGCCGCTCAAGCGAGGTCTGAACGAAACTGACCTTGAAAAGCTCGCCGTCATCGACAACATCAGCGGCGTTGACCCCACGGTGAACATCACCACCCATGCGGCCCTGCCCGGGGAAATGGTGGATAACGTCCGCGTGGAGGGCCGCAGCGCCTCCTATTTTGCAGGCGAAGAGGCCAGTGTCGAAATGGGACGCGGCCTCACCCGCATGGATATGGACCGTTACAGCTATGTCTGCATCATTGACAGCGAGCTGCGCAGCGCCCTCTTCCCTAATCAGGATCCCGTGGGCGAGAAGATCATCCTCTCCGGGCATACATTCACCATCGTGGGTATGCTGGAAGACGGCGGCTCCATGGATGTGATGAGCGCCATGATGGGCGGCTCCAGCAACGGCAAGGCCATCATCCCCTACCCGGTAGCCATGCGCATGAGCGGCTCCAACTCCGTATCGAGCCTCACAGTGTATCTGGCCGATACCGATTTGGCGGATGACACCATCACCGCCATGGAGGATGTGCTCAACGTCATCTTCAACTACCGCGACAACGCCTTTTCCATCCTCAACATCGACAGCCTTTTGGACACCATGGACACCATCACCGGCATGATGACGACTCTGCTGGCGGGCATCGCCTCCATCGCGCTGCTGGTGGGCGGCATCGGCATCATGAACATGATGCTGGTATCCGTGACCGAGCGCACGGTGGAGATCGGCCTGCGCAAGGCTCTCGGCGCCAAGCCCGGCCTGATTCAGATGCAGTTCCTGATGGAATCGGTGATGCTGTCCCTCATGGGCGGCATGATCGGCATTATTGTGGGCAATCTGGTATCTGCGTTGGTGGCGCACCTGATCGACCTGCCCTTTGTGATGAACATGAGCGCCATGACGCTGGCCTTCGTCTTCTCGGCCTCCGTGGGCATCCTCTTTGGCTGGGCTCCGGCACGCAAGGCCTCCCGGCTGAATCCTATTGATGCCTTGCGCTCGATGTGATATAATGGACCTGTACGAAAGGAGACGCATGTTATGTTTACAATTCTTGTGGTAGAGGACGACCTTGCCCTGCAGCGCATGATGTGCGCCTTTTTGGGGCTCAACGGCTACCAGACCATCGCTGCCGCCAATGGCGAGGAGGCGCTTGGCGCCATCGAGCGCGTGATGCCCGATCTGGTCATCGCAGATGTGATGATGCCCGTGATGGACGGCTGGGAGCTGACCAGCGAGCTGCGCAGCGCCTATCCCCTGCTGCCCATTATGCTCGTGACCGCCCGCGACAGCCTGGAAGACAAACGCACCGGCTTTTCCTCCGGCGCGGATGATTACCTGACCAAGCCCGTCGATCTGGACGAGCTGCTGCTGCACGTGCAGGCACTCATGCGGCGCTCCCAGGCGATGACGAGCCACCGCCTCACCATCGGGGACACGGTGCTGGATTACGACAGCCTCACCGTGCGCCGGGGCGATACGCTGCTGACGCTGCCGAAAAAGGAATTCTTCCTGCTCTTCAAGCTCTGCTCCAGCCCCATGCAGATTTTCACCCGCCGCCAGCTGATGGACGAAATCTGGGGCATGGACACCGACAGCGATGAGCGCACGGTGGACGTACATATCAAGCGCCTGCGCGAAAAGTGCGAGGTCTTCCCGGACTTCTCCATCGTGACCGTGCGCGGGCTGGGCTACAAGGTGGTCAAGAACCATGGATAAGCTCCACCTCAAGCCCTATACCTTCCGCAGCAGGATGATGATCGCGCTCTACATCTGCACGGCGCTGGCGGGCGTGATATCACTGATCTTCGCCTACATCATCAGCCACTTCAACCTGCAGAGTGAAATGACCATACGCCAGCAGGCCGTGGCGGTATACCTGCTGGAGATGGAGCAGATGACCGATCTCACGCTGGAAGAAATGATCCACATGGCAGAGATTGAGGACATCACCATCTCGCAGGTATCCGTGCCCTTCCGCGAAATCCCCACCGAGGCGTGGCTGGAGATGCAGAGCCGCACGATCTACACCTACCTGGCCGATATGGGCGATATGCCCGTGACCTATGTGCAGCTGCAGGATACTCTGCTCTGCATCGACGCGCCGCAGGGGGAGAACTTCTTCCTGCTGGCCTTCTTCCGCGTGATCTTCGCTGTGGGCGCATATCTGGCGGTGTTCGTGCTGATGATCACCTTTGTCACCACCCACCTGACCCGCCCCGTAGCCAAGCTCACCGAGGCCACCACCAGGCTGCAGCAGGGCGACTTCGACTACCATCTGCCGGATAATGTTCCAGGCGAAATGGGCGAATTGATGCGCTCCTTCAACGATATGACCGAGGCGCTGGGACGCACGGCCTATCTGCAAAAGGACTTCATCTCCAGCGTGTCCCACGAGTTCAAGACCCCCATCGCCTCCATCCGCGGCTTTGCCAAGCTTTTGCAGATGCCGGGACTGACCGAGGAGCAACGCGCGGAGTACGTGAACCTCATCGCCCAGGAGTCTGACCGGCTGTCCCGCCTGTCAGAGACGCTCCTGCGCCTGACCGCCCTGGAGCAGCAGACGGCGCCTGCCTCCCTTTCGACCTTCTCCCTGGATGAACAGCTGCGTCAGGTGATCCTCCGCCTGGAGCCTACCTGGAGCGCCAGGGATATCGGCTGGCAGATCGATTGCAGCGAGGTGTCCATCACCTCCGATGAAGCGCTTTTGTCCCATGTATGGGTGAATCTGATCCAGAACGCCATCAAGTTCAGCCCTGAGGGCAGCGATATCGAGGTGCGCGTATTCATGAAGGACGCCGCCGTCGTCGAGATTCAGGATCACGGCTGCGGCATGGACGAAAAGACCGTCGAGCGCATCTTCGATCGCTTCTATCAGGCGGATCGCTCCCGCAGGCAGGAGGGCGTGGGCCTTGGCCTGTCGCTGGTCAAGCGCATATTGGTCATCCTGGGAGGCGAGATTACCGTGCAGTCCGTCCCCGGCCGGGGCAGCACCTTCCGCGTCACACTGCCCATGAAGCCCCCAAGACACACCCACATGGAGGAACAGCTCAATGCCTGATGACCGCATGCAGCAGATGTCGGCGGAATTCCAGAAGATGGTGGATGAATTTTTCAACATCCAGTCCCGCTATTCCGCCGCCATCCGCGAGATCCAGACGAAGCTGGAAATCCTGGATGACGAGTTCCAGCTCCGCCACAAGCGAAACCCCATTCACCATATCGAGACCCGCATGAAATCCATCCAGTCCATGATGGAGAAGCTCCGGCGCAAGAATCATCCCGTCAACATGGACAGCGCCGTGGAGAACCTGTCCGACATTGCAGGCATCCGCGTCATCTGCTCCTATGTGCAGGACGTGTATACCGTGGCCAGGCTCCTGACCAGTCAGGATGATATCCACCTCATCCGCATGCGGGATTACATCCGCGAGCCCAAGGAAAACGGCTATCGCAGCCTCCACCTGATCGTGGAGATTCCGGTATTCCTTTCCGAAGGGCGCATCAACGTCCCCGTGGAGATACAGATCCGCACCATCGCCATGGACTTCTGGGCCTCCCTGGAACACTCCATGCGCTACAAGGCCCAGGGAAATGTCCCAAATGAAATCTGCGACGAGCTGCAGCAGGTGGGCGAGGATATCGCTGCGCTGGACAAGCGCATGCAGTCCATCCACGACCGCATCGAGGCCATCGCCGCTCAGCAGAACCGCGCATAAACGCCCTGCATCGCGCCATACTATTTCCATCAACGGAGGTGTGTGGACGATGCTGGGCTTTCTTTGTGCACTGGTGGCTGGTGCAGCCATGTCCATCCAGGGCGTGATGAACACGCGCCTTGGCGATAAGGTGGGCGTGCTGGAAACGAATGCGTTTGTGCAGTGTGTGGGCTTCGCCCTGGCGCTACTCATCGCGATCTTCTTTGGCAAGGGCAATATCCGCCTGCTGCCTCAGGCGCCGTGGTATTCCTGGCTGGGCGGCGTGATCGCGCCCATTATTACCGTGACCGTCATGCTGTCCATCAAGGGGCTTTCGCCTACGGTGGCCATATCGACCATCCTGCTGGCACAGCTGACCGTCGCCGCACTCATCGACGCCTTTGGCTGGCTCGGCTCGGAGAAGCTCCCCTTCACATGGCACAAGTATGTGGGCGTGGGGCTGATGGTCGCAGGCGTGCTGCTGATGAAGTACAAGAGCAGCTGACGCTTTTCGCCGGATTCTTCCGGCCTTTTTCTTTTTTGGACACGCCCCTGTCGAACGCTTGCCAGCATCCGCCAATGACAGGCATTTTACATCGCAGGATGAAGCGTATGCACCGTAGAAATGTACATGGCAATCATTCACAGGAGGACGATAACGATGCTGCAATCCATCCGCGACGGCGACAGGCTGATCGTTCGGCTGGCGGGCGAGCTGGATCACTACTGCGCCCAAAGCGTCCGGCGGGAGCTGGACGCGCTGATCGCCGACCCTGCCGTACGCATGCTGATCCTTGACTTTTCCACATTGCAATTCATGGACTCCTCGGGGATCGGCGTGATCCTGGGGCGCTACCGTCAGCTGCGTGACCGCGGCGGTCAGATGGGCGTGATCCATATGAACAAGCACATCGCCCGCATCTTCCACATGTCCGGCATGGACAGAATCATCCGACAGCTCGACAAGGGGCAGGAGGCAGCGCACGCATGAGAGAACACAACGAAATGGAAACCATCTTTCTCTCCGTTCCGGAAAACGAGAGCTTTGCCCGCGTGGTGATTGCGGCCTTTGCCGTGCAGCTCTCCCCCACGGTCTCCGAGATCGCCGATATCAAAACTGCCGTATCCGAGGCCGTGACCAATGCCATCGTGCACGGCTATGAGGGCACGCGCGGGATGGTGACGCTGCGCGCCATGATCGACGGCACGACCCTGTCCATCGAGATATCCGACAAGGGCAAGGGCATCGCCGATGTGGAGCAGGCCATGGAGCCCTTCTTCACCACCCATCCCGAGCAGGAGCGCAGCGGCATGGGCTTCTCGGTCATGCAGACCTTTATGGATGACCTGCACGTTTCCTCCACCCCCGGCAGCGGAACGATCATCCGCATGCGCAAGCGAATCCGCCGTCTCGCATCGGTGGGAGGCACGCATTGAAACAGGCTGACTTCAGCGTCACGCTCCTGCACGCAAGGATGCAGGGCAAGCATGCCATGCAGCGCATCGCCGAGGATCATCTGCCTCTGGTGGGGGCGATGGTGCGTCGCTTTCCCCATCACGGGCGGGAGACGGAGGAATTGTACCAGCAGGGCTGCATCGGCCTGATGAAGGCTCTTGCGCGGTATGACCCGGATTACGGCGTGGCCTTCCCGACCTATGCCGCTGCGATGATCCTGGGGGAAATGCGCCAGCTCTGCCGCATGGATGCCCCCATCCACATTCCCCGCACGGAACGGGAGCTGCGCTTGCGCATCCGCCGGGCTGAGGCGACGCTCTCACAGCACCTGGGCCGCGAACCCACCGTACAGGAGATCGCCTCCATGCTGCGGATGGACGCCAGCGAGCTGATGCTGCACATGGAGGAAATCAGCGTGACCTCCACCGACGCTCCCACCCGCGAGGGTACCTCCATCGCAGAATTCCTCCCCGACCCTGACGACTGGCAGCGGCGGCTTGAACTGCGGGATATCATCGAACGCTTGCCGGAGCGGGATCGGGAACTGATTTTGCTGCGGTACCACCTCGGCCTCACCCAGACGGAAACCGCGCGGCGCATGGGTATGACGCAGGTGCAGGTGTCCCGCAGAGAGGCTGTGGTAAAGGCGATGCTGCGGGCGCAGTATCGTGGTTGACGCTGGTCGACGAACGTCAACCATGGTCGAGTAACAGCAATAGCAATCGTAAACGCATATGCATCCCAACCGCAGGCGCATCCGTACCGGCACGGCGGGGTATAGCGCACGCTCACCCGGAATAAAAAGGCAGACCCGCTTCCATCATGCAGGTCTGCCTGTTCTTATGCTTCGATCAGCGGAAGAATCTCCTCCCGCACAAGCTGGGGAACGTCCTCCTGGTGAATGTGGTAGAACTTCTCGCCGTTGATGCGCACACAGGGGCCGCTCTCGCAGGTACCCATGCAGTGGGTTGACCACATTTCGATGTGCTCCATGACGCCAGCGTCCGTCAGCGCCTGCTGAATGGCGCGTCCCAGCGGATTGCCTCCGCCGTCCATAGAGCAGAACATGCCCGTGCAGATTTGCACCTTGACCTTCATGCCAGCCTCCGTTTACGCGATTTCAAGGGCGATTTCCATCATCTTGGTGAACTGGGTCTGGCGGGCCTCCGCGTCCAGCGCTTCACCAGTGAAGGGATTGTCGGAGATGGTGCACAGGGCCAGCGCATTCTTGCCGGCGCGAGCGGCATTCAGGTAGAGGGCAGCGGCCTCCATCTCGACAGCCAGCACGCCCAGGCCCTGCAGAATCTTGCCATTGGGGCGCTCATCGTAGAAGATATCGGAAGAATACAGGGCACCGGGAACAGGCGTGCAGCCCAGCTTCTCACCGGCCTCCATGGCAGCCTTGAGCAGCTCCCAGGAGCAGCAGGGCGCGACGTTGCCGTCAAAGCCATACTGCGCACCGAAGTTGGAGTTGGTGTAGGCGCTCATGCCCGCGACGATATCGCGCACCTTAAGCTTCTGGTTGAGCATGCCGGCCGTACCCACGCGGATGATGTTCTCCACGCCGTAGTAGTTGAACAGCTCATAGGAGTAGATGCCGATGGAGGGCATGCCCATGCCGCTGGCCATGACGGAGACGCGCTTGCCCTTATACAAACCGGTGTAACCCTGCACGCCGCGGGTGTTATTGACCAGCACAGCGCCCTCCAGGTAGGTTTCGGCGATGAATTTGGATCGCAGCGGATCACCAGGCATGAGGACAGTGCGGGCGAAATCGCCTTCCTTGGCAGTGATGTGGGGGGTGGGGATCATAAACGTCACTCCTTGTTTGAGATTGTACACTCATTTTACCACGCCTGGGGCGATTTGTCCACGGGTAAGCACAACAAGGCAGCATCGCCTGCAGCCAGAACGGACCTGTGCTCCCTCCTACGGAGGGGTGCGGAAGTAAGTGATAACCATTCATGATCGGCATGTCTGCCGTTCTTTTTTCATCATTGTCAAAAATGGTGTTTTGAATGAGGCCTTGCAAACATTGATTAACAATGATTCGCAGCGCCACGCCTTGACTTTCCCCTCCGCATCCTCTACAATGATCATAGCCCCTTTTGAAAGAAGGTTCTCTATGAACAAGCAGTTTCTGCCGGTAACGCTGGAGGAATGCCGTGCGCGCGGCTGGGATGCCCCGGATTTTGTGTATGTGACGGGCGAGGCGTATGTGGATCACCCGTCCTTCGGTCATGCGATCATCGGGCGCATTCTGGAGAAGGCCGGATATCGCGTAGCGATGCTGTGCCTGCCTTCGTGGCAGGATACGGCGGATTTCACCCGCTTTGGCAGGCCGCGGCTGGGCTTTCTCGTGTCCTCTGGCGTGATCGACAGCATGGTCAATCACTATACCGTGGCCAAGAAACGCCGCCATGATGATTATTATGCCCCCGGCGGCAAGGCTGGCATGCGTCCTGACCGGGCAACCATCGTGTACTGCAACCGCATCCGGCAGGCGTATCGCGATGTACCGATCCTCATCGGCGGGGTCGAGGCCTCCCTGCGGCGCTTCTCCCACTATGATTACTGGGACGACAAGGTTCGTCACAGCGTGCTGGTGGATTCCGGCGCAACGTTGCTGATGTACGGCATGGGCGAAACGAGCATCATCGAGTGCGCCAACTGGGTGGCTGACGGCATGAACCCGGCGGAACTTCCGCGCCTGCGCGGTGTGTGCTACATGTCCAAAACGCCCGATCCGACCTGCCTGCAGCTGCCCTCTCATCAGGAGGTTGCCACGGACAAGAAGAAGTACTGCGAGGCCTTCTGCATCCAGTATGACGAGCAGGATCCCATCCGCGGCAAGCGCATGTGCCAGCAGCAGGACAAAGATCGCTACCTGATCCAGAATCAGCCCTCGCTGCCCCTGTCCCGGGAGGCGCTGGATGCGGTGTACGAGCTCCCCTACACCCGCACCTGGCATCCGATGTACCAGAAGGATGGCGGCGTTCCGGCGCTGCAGGAGGTGGAATTCTCCATCGCCTCCACCCGCGGGTGCTTTGGCTCATGCAGCTTCTGCGCCATCACCTTCCATCAGGGACGCATCATCCAGTCCCGAAGCGCCCAGAGCATCGTGAAGGAAGCACGCATGCTGACCAGCCTGCCGAATTTCAAGGGCTACATCCACGATGTGGGCGGCCCGACGGCGAACTTCCGCAAGCCGGCCTGCTCCAATCAGATGAAGGTCGGCGCCTGCAAGCACAGGCAGTGCCTCTTCCCCAAGCCCTGCAAAAACCTGGAGGTCGATCATCGGGAATTCATGGGCATCTTGCGGGAGCTGCGCAATCTGCCCAAGGTAAAGAAGGTCTTCGTGCGCTCTGGTCTGCGCTACGATTATATCATGGCAGACAGGGACACGTCCTTTCTCAAGGAATTCTGCGAGCACCACGTTTCCGGCCAGCTCAAGGTTGCGCCGGAGCATGTATGCCCCTACGTCCTTGACCGGATGGGTAAGCCCCGCCGCGAGCTCTACGACGCCTTTGTGAACCGATATGATCAGGTCAACGAGAAGCTGGGCAAGAAGCAGTACCTGATCCCCTACCTCATGTCCAGCCACCCCGGCAGCGACCTGAATGCCGCTGTCGAGCTGGCGTGCTATCTGCGTGATCTTGGCTTCCAGCCTGATCAGGTGCAGGACTTCTACCCCACCCCGGGTACGCTTTCAACCTGCATGTTCTACACTGGCCTTGACCCCCGCACGATGAAGCCCGTCTTCGTCGCCCGCTCCCCCGAGGACAAGGCCATGCAGCGGGCGCTGATGCAGTTCTCCAATCCGAAGAACCACGCGCTGGTGCGCAAGGCGCTGCGTCTGGCAGGGCGCGAAGACCTCATTGGCCGGGACAGGGAGTGCCTTGTGCCGCCCGAGCGCGACCCCAGACGCAGCCAGCAGCAGGGCGGCAAGCGCGATAATCCCGCCCACGAGCGCAAAGCCATCCGCCATGCGGACAAGGCGCCCCAAAAGCCCCGCCGCCATGGCCGGGATGAGGCCCCCCAGGGACGCGGACGCTCCCGCAGCCGGAAATAATCAGGAGGGCGCATGAAGCAGAAGCTGATCATCATCACCGGTTCGCCCTGCGTGGGCAAGACCACCATCGCCGATTTGCTGTATCAGTCCTACAACAACAGCGCGTTCTTCGACGGGGACTGGGCATGGTGCGTCAACCCATTCTCCGTGGCGGACCCAAGGCTGCGCAACGGTGACCGGGTCATGTCCTTCGCGCTGGATAACTACCTGCAATCGAAGTTTGATTATGTGGTGTTTTCCTCCGTGGTCGTGCTTTACGAGGACATCCGCCGCCCGATTTTGGAGGGCATCACAGCGCAGGACTACACCGTTGTGGCTTTCACCCTCACCTGCTCCGAGGAGACGCTCCGGGCGCGCCACCGCCATCGCGGCGATCAGGGAGAATGCTCCTTTCACTGGCTGCATCTGCCCCCGCATCCGGGGGATCATGTCATCTGCACGGATGGCAGATCGCCGTCCGAGATCGTTCGGGAGATGCGCGATATCATTGATGCAACCAACTGAATCAAAAGAGCGCAGGCTGCCTTTCACAGCAGTCTGCGCTTTGTTATGTTCATTTGTTCATGGCGAACCGTCACTCCGTCGTCACCCGCAGAGGCGGTCATTCGCCAAGCTGGAGCGTGCGCATGAGGCGCTGAGCGACCTCCTCCCATTCCTCCACGCGGATGATCTCCACCGAGCCGTAGGGCGCATCCAGCAGCACCTCCACCGCGCGGCGGTACTTTTCCAGAATGCCCAGCATCGCGGCAGTATCATAGCGCAACGCCTGACGGGTCGCCTGAATGAGGTACATGGCCACGTCCAGCCAGCAGCGGTTGACGATGTGCAAGATCACGCTGGCCATGTCGCGCACGGGCGGACAGACGACGCCAGTCAGGGCCGCATCATCGGTTTCGCGCTCCAGCAGGGGCAGGAAGACCTCGCACAGGGCATCCTGGTACACCAAGGCCAGGGCGCGGCCCTCGGGCTTATCCAGCATGGGCAGCAGCATGTTCACAAAGGGGACTTCTTCCCGGCGCAGGGGCATAAAGCCGTGGAGCACGGCATTGATGCGCTTCATCTCTCCGCTCAGGCCGTCCAGCACATCCGCCGTGTGCTGCGCCGCACGCCCGGCCCGCTGGACGCAGAGCGTCTTGAGCACCTCTTCCTTGCTGGCAAAATGATGGTAGAAGCCGCCCTTGCTGGCATGCAGGACATCGAGGATATCCTGAACGCTGGTAGCCTCATAGCCCTTGGCACAGAACAGCTTCTCCGCCACCGTGAGGATCTCCTGACGACGCTCGTCACCCTTACGCATCTGCTGATTCTCCCTTGCATTTCATTCGACATGTTAGTATAGGCTAAAACGACGTGTTTCGTCAAGTGGGAATGTGCCAGGGGCTCCGCCCTGACACCTCGGGAGGACTCTGCCCCTGCACCCCGCGAAGGGGCAGTGCCCCTCTCGACACCCTTCTGGCGATGGAGTTGAGCGCCTGCGCTTGGAGAGACACGCGCGTGAACATTGGGGGAGATGAAAGTTTGTGGTATCTTGTTGGTTCTCCTGCGTGACAGTCACATTCACAACAGTTGTCGCAATTTGTCTGAAATTGTCAGGAACTATCGGAAACTTTTATGAATTTTATTGAGTTATCAGCAATTATAAAAGAGGCAGACCGCATGATGCAGTCTGCCTCGAATGGTTTTTACCTGCTCAGCTTGCGCTGCACGAACTTGACCAGCTCGACCAGCGGGATGATCAGGAACGCCAGGCCCATCGCGATGCCGTACTCAGACAGGGAGATGGAGGTGAAGTCGAAGAGGTTCTTGAGGAAGGGCACGTAGATAACCAGGGTGGTCAGCGCCAGAGCGATGACCGCACCAGCCCACAGCCACTTGTTGTGGCTCTTCATCGCGAAGATGGAGCCGCGGCGGGAGCGCATGTTGAAGCTCTGGAAGATCTCAGCCATCGACATGGTCAGGAAGGCCATGGTGATGCCGTGGTCGCCGTGAGCGATGTTGGCCAGGCCCTCGGCAGCAGCTTCCGCCATGGAGGCGCTGTGGCCGATGAAGTAGGCAGCCAGGGTCAGCAGGGATACGAACAGACCCTGATAGGCCACGTCGAAGCCCACGCCACCGGCGAAGATACCGGCCTTGGAGTCACGGGGCTTGCGCTTCATGGCGTCGCGCTCGCCGGGTTCCATGCCCAGCGCCAGGGCGGGAATGGAGTCGGTGATCAGGTTGATCCACAGGATATGGGCAGGCTTCAGGATGGTGAAGCCAACGATGGTCGCCACAAAGATGGAGATGACCTCGGAGAGGTTGGAGGACAGCAGGAACTGGATGGCCTTGCGGATATTGGCGTAGATACGGCGGCCTTCCTCAACGGCGGACACGATGGTGGCGAAATTGTCGTCCGCCAGGATCATGTCGGCAACGTTCTTGGTCACGTCGGTACCGGTGATGCCCATGCCAACGCCGATGTCGGCAGCCTTGATGGAGGGCGCGTCGTTCACGCCGTCGCCGGTCATGGCCGTGATCTTGCCCTTGCGCTTCCAGGCCTCAACAATGCGGACCTTATGCTCAGGCTGCACGCGAGCGTAGACGGAGTACTTTTCGATGACCTTGTCCAGCTCCTCGTCGGACATGCCGTTGAGGGCGCTGCCCATGATGGCGCCAGAGGCGTCCTCAATCAGGCCCAGATCCTTGGCGATAGCCACAGCGGTATCGATGTGGTCGCCTGTGATCATGATAGCGCGAATGCCCGCCTCGTTGCACTTCTCCACCGCATCCTTGACCTCGGGACGGATGGGGTCGATCATGCCGGTCATGCCGATGAAGGTCATGTCCTTCTCAATGCTGGCAGCCTCCACATCGGCAGGCAGCTCGGGATATTCCACCATCGCGCAGGCCAGCACACGCAGCGCCTTATCGGCCATGCGCTTGTTCTCCGCCATGACGGCCTTGCGATCCGCCTCGGTCATGGGCTTGACGCCCTCGGCCGTCAGGATGGAGGTGCAGCGGGCCAGGATCTCGTCCGGCGCGCCCTTGGTGTACTGGGTGATGCCCTTCGCCGTCTTGTGGAGGGTGGACATCATCTTGCGCATGGAATCGAAGGGAGCTTCGGCCACGCGGGGGGTATCGTGCTTCAGGTCGTCCTTATGCAGGCCCTCGGCGCAGGCGTAGTTGACCAGCGCGCACTCAGTGGGTTCGCCTACGGCCTGGTTCTTCTCGTCCAGCTCGGCGTCGGAGCACAGGGCCATGCCGCGGGCCAGCAGGGCCTTGTCCACGCCATAGGCCTCGACGACGGTCATCTTGTTCTGGGTCAGGGTGCCGGTCTTATCGGAGCAGATGATCTGTGCGCAGCCCAGGGTCTCCACGGCGGTCAGGCGGCGGATGACGGCGTTGCGCTTGGACATCTTGGTCACGCCCATGGAAAGCACGATGGTCACGACGGCAGCCAGGCCCTCGGGAATGGCCGCAACGGCCAGGGAGATGGCGACCATGAAGGAATCAAGCGCCACGTCCACATTGAAGGAGCCGGCCTTGATGATCTGCACGGCGAACATCACGATACAGATACCGATGACCAGCCAGGTCAGGATGCGGGAAAGGCCCGCCAGCTTGACCTGCAGGGGGGTCTGCTCCTCCTCGGCCTGCGCCAGAGCGTCGGCGATCTTGCCCATCTCGGTCTTCATGCCGGTCTCGACCACCACGGCGGTGCCGCGGCCATAGACGACGGTAGAGCCCATGTACATCATGTTCTTGCGGTCACCCAGGGAGACCTCGTCACCCTCCAGCACCGCTTCGTCCTTAAGGACGGGGACGGATTCACCGGTCAGGGCAGCTTCCTCAATCTTGAGGGAGGCGCACTCCAGGATGCGGCAGTCGGCAGGCACGGAGTCGCCAGCCTCCAGCAGCACCACATCGCCGGGCACCAGATCCTCGGACTTGACGATGGTCAGCTTGCCGTCACGCAGGCATTTGCTGTTGGCGGCGGTCATGGTCTTCAGGGCCTCAATGGCTTCCTCGGCCTTAGACTCCTGCACCACGCCCATCACAGCGTTGAGCAGCACGACGAAGAGGATGATGAACACATCCGCAAAGCCTTCGCCGCCCTCGACGGCAGCGGTCACGGCAGAGAGCACCGCAGCCACCAGCAGCACGATGATCATGGGATCAGCCAGCTGCTTGAGGAAGCGCTCAAGCATGGTGGTCTTCTTGCCCTCGGCCAGCTTGTTGGGGCCGTAGGTGCCCAGGCGTTCCTGCGCCTGCTGGGAGGTCAGGCCATTGGCGGAGGATTTGATCTCCGTCAGCACGTCCTGAGCCGACGTCAAATAGGGTTTCATGGTCAAGACTCCTTTCCGCTATGGGAAGATTTAAAAGAAGACCCACATGCAGCCCATGCGTCTTTGGCCGTGCTGCACATGAGTCTCGTTCATCAAGACAAGCCAGACCGTTGAGGTCGGAGCTGTTGACTTGCCACATCTTGCGATGTGAACTACTCCCTCTGCGGGTATTCTTTGTGAGATATTATACCATAACATGCGGTATTGTCAATGGATAAATCGTGATTTTGCGGGATTTCGTAGGTGTTTCGCGGGGACTCCCTCCGTCATCGCGCAGGTGCAGCGCCACCATCCTCGAAAGGGAGGCTTTTGGGGGACGTGCCTTTTGAGATGAGCGGATCTGTTGCTGAAGCCGCGCCCTCCCCATGCAGGAAACACTTGACGCTTGTCTATCTTGCCCTGACGTGGTATAATCAATTGCACGAGAAATACGTGTCATGTAAATTTAACAAAAACTTTTGGGCAATGTTACATTTTTGATGGAACAAAACGGGAGGTCTGTTCGTTATATGGGTGAACGATACCAACAAGGCAAGGAGGATGCGGCTGTGCAGCAAGCGCTGTATCACCCGGATGTGTCCACGCGGACACAGGAGCGCGACAGTTCGGCGTATTTCAGCGAGCTATATGAGAAATACGCGACGGATGTGCTGCGCATGTGCTACTTCTACCTCGCGGACAGGCAAAAGGCAGAGGACGTGGTGCAGGACGTATTCGTCCGGCTGATCACGACGAATCCGGAGCTGCAGGAGGGACGCGAGAAGGCATGGCTGCTGAAGGTGGCCATGAACCGCTGCCGTGACCTGTGGCGCGGCGCATGGCTCAAGCGCGTAGTGCTGGGCTCTCCGGCCTTTGAGCTGGTGGCTGCGCCCGACGAATACGGCCAGATGGCTGACCAGCAGGAAATGATGGGCGCTGTCAATCAATTACCAACCATGTTCAAGGAGGTCATTCTGTTGCACTACTATCAGGGCTACGGCATCTCCGAGATTGCGGAGATGATGGATCTCCCCGAGGGCACCATCTCATCCCGTCTGAGCCGCGCAAGGAAAAAGCTTGAATCTATTCTGAAAGGAGGCGATGCCCAGTGAAGCAGATGAACGATATCGAAGCAAAGCTCCGTCAGCTGCCCCAGATGGCGGACGAAGGTCTTTCCGGCCTGAAGGCGGACAGCATGCTCAAGGCGCGCATTGAACGCGCTGCCATGGGTCAGGAGGAAAAGTCCGGCGTGAAGGTTCGCTTTACCCTGCCCCGCTGGGTGCCTGCTGCATGCTGCGCGGCGGCGGTGGCGCTGTTTATCGCCCTGACTCCCATGCAGGAAAAGCCCATCAACATTCAGACCAATTCCCTGGGCCCCGCCACGGAGGCGCCCGTCAATTTGCTCTCTGATCTGGACAACACGGATGTGAAGATCGTCAGCGGCAACAACGCGCCCGGCTATCGCAGCATCTGGTCCAAGAGCAGTGGCGGCTCCTTCCCGCTCATCGGCGTCAACGGCACCTACTACCGCATGCTCACCTCACCCCGCAACGTCAGCTCGAGCCTGATGGGCGCATCCCTGGGTACGATTGCGGAATACACCACTGAGCCCTCCCTCTCCGGCACTGACGTGATCCTGTCCAACAAGGCAGCCTTTGGCACGGAGGTGTATGAGATCAGCGGCATGGGCGGCACCCTCGTCACGGCGGAGGTGGACGGCGCGATGCGTCTGTTCCAGCGCGTGAGCTTCAACGGCAACGCCCTGCGCGGCAGCGAGGATCTGGAGGATACTTTGCAGGTGGATGGCCGCGTGATCGGTCTGGAGCTCAGCGGCGTGGGCACTATCACCGACGCCGATGTGTGTCAGGAGCTGCTGGATATCCTCTTTGACAACGCCAGCTATGATTCCAGCGGCTCCATCAGCAGCCAGCAGAGCCTGCTGATGGAAATCGACAACGGTCTGGTGGTGCAGATGGCCGTGAAGAACGACCGCCTCGCTGCCTGCGGCGTGTGGAACTGCCCGGAATTCTTCGAGGCCTTTGAGGAAGCCTGCGAATAAGGGATTCTTTCAGTCCGTCCGATGCTTTCGGACGGATTTTTTTGCTGCACATGAACCTTTCGGGGGCTGTCAATCGACTATAAGGGTGAAACGTTTCAAAAAACGCTGAAAGGAGGCGATGGGCATGGCGGATTTCGTGGCGCACTGGGCGGACTGCCGGGGCGCGGTGGAGCGGTATGTGCACCTGCGCATTTCCAACCGCGAGGACGCGCAGGACGTTATCAGCGAGGTGCTGACGGCGGCGTATCGCGGATACGACACATTGCAGGATCCGGCGCAGTTCAGGCCGTGGATCATCGGTATCGCACGGAACAAGTGTGCCGATGCGCTGCGCAGGAAGTACGCTCATCCGGAGATCACCATGGAAGCGGTGCCAGAGCGTGCTGTGCATCCTCGCTTTGCCATGGCAGAAAATTCCGCCGTCGCCCTGGCGATGGAGGCCATTCCCCCGGACGATCAGCAGCTGCTGCACATGTTCTACTGGCAGGAGCTGCCACAGGCGGAGATCGCCCGCCGACTGGAGATTCCTACCGGCACGGTGAAGAGCCGGCTCCACCACGCTCGCGAACGCTTCCGCGCCTGCTATCCCCAGCGCAGAATCCCGAAAGGAGATACGAATATGACGAAAATGCCGCTGATGCTGCCTGACTATACCATCACCCCGGTAAGCCAGCCGCCCTTCCCCGTGAAATGGGAGGAAATGATGGGCTGGTTCATCGTGCCGAAGGTGGGCGAAAAACTCTCCTGGGCCATGTACGACTTCCCGGAGCGCGTGCGCACGGAGGTCGATGACATGGAGGTTGTTGGCCGCGCGATGGTGCATGGTATCGAGGGCGTCGAGGTGCACTGCAAGACCCGCAATCCCATGGATTGCAACCAGACCGAGGGGGACAGCGACGTGGAGCGCTCCTTCATCGCCCAGCTGACGGACACCCACTGCCGCATTCTTGCCGAAACTCACATGCAGGATGGTGTGAAGAGGACGTACACCTTCCTGGATGGAGACACCTTCCTGAACAACTGGGGCTTTGGCGAGGACAATTGCGGAAACGAGACAAACCTGCGCGCAAAGGGCGAAATCCTGCGTCAGGGCAGCGCGATGACCACCACCACCGACACGCCATACCCCATGGATGTGGTGGGGCGCTACACCATAGAGATCAACGGCAAAACCTACGACACAGTATGCGTCATCATGCACGAGACCTACATGGGCGGCATGCTGTCGGAGCAGTTCATCGACCGCAACGGGCGCACGGTGCTCTGGCGGCGCTTCAATGCCGACGACTGGCATTTTGAGCACTATGGCCGCACCTGGTCACAGATGCTGCCCGACTCCGAAACGCTGACGGTGAACGGTCAGACCTACGTCCACTGGTACGATTGCATCACCAGCTACATTCTCTAAATGACAAGGCCCGGAGCGCTCCCCTTTTCTGGGAGGCTCCGGGCCATTTGCTTATGTATCAATCCAATACCGGCGCAGGGTACTTCCCTCGCCTGGCTCAACCGTCGTGCGCTCGAACACACCGCCGCAGCCTTCGATAGTACGGCGGCTGCCCCCGTTGTCATCGTCGCAGGTGACAAGCACCCTGTCAAGGCCGAGGGCACGAGCATGTGACAGGACGTTTTGCAGCATCCATTTCGCATAGCCCTTGCGGCGCTCGTCCGGGCGGACGGAATAGCCGATATGGCCGCCGTATTCCGCCAGATAATCGTTGAAGCGGTGGCGCAGGTCGATCATGCCCACGATGCGCCCGTCGCCCTCGCGGATGCAAACGAACTGTGTCGCTGGCCCCCACCCCTGGAGACAGGTGGCCTCGCTGAGAAGGCTGCGGGTGATGGATAGCCATTCCGCGGGCTCACAGCGGCTGAGGAGGCCTGTGCCGTCCATGGAGCTGTCTGCAGCAAGCATGGCGGCTTTATAGGAGGCGATTTCGGGGAGCAGGGCTTCGGTGGGCTGAAGGAGGAGGAGATTGTCCATGGGGATGGGGCCTCCTGTTCCTTTTTTGGGGGAGTTGGGCGAACTCTCTCAGCAATTTACCGGGGGCGAAAAATCTTCGAGAATCGTTGTGAGGGGGCGCGCTGCGGCACGGGGATGTCTCCGACGGCAAGGCGCTGCCCCCCCGACCTCACGTAGGGCCACAGGCTCTCTCCACACCCTTTTCGCGATGGAGTTGGACGATCCCTTTCAGATTCTCCGCATGTTAGTTTTCTACTACCGTACGGACAGCCTTGACCCGGCGCACAACATCTGCAAATTCCGCAGGCGTCAGCGACTGCGCACCATCACACAACGCATGCTTCGGATCATTGTGTACCTCAATCATCAATCCATCCGCCCCGCAGGCCGTCGCCGCCAAAGCCATCGGCTTCACCAAACGCGCCACACCCGTCGCATGGCTCGGATCAATCATGATCGGCAGATGCGTCTTCTCCTTGATCACCGGGACACTGGACAGATCAAGCGTGTTGCGGGTCGCCGTCTCGTAGGTACGGATGCCGCGCTCACACAGAATCACCTGATCGTTGCCGCCAGCCATGATGTACTCGGCGGACATGAGCCATTCCTGAATGGTGTTGGCCAATCCGCGCTTGAGCAGGATCGGCTTGCGAATCTTGCCCAGCACCTTCAGGAGCTCAAAATTCTGCATGTTGCGCGCACCCACCTGAATCACGTCCACATCCTCGAAAAGGTCCAGATGGGAGGCGTCCATGATCTCGGTGACGATGGGCAGGCCGGTTTCTTCCTTGGCGAGCTTCAGCAGGCGCAGCCCGTCGCCATGCAGGCCCTGGAAGGCGTAGGGCGATGTGCGGGGCTTGAACGCGCCGCCGCGCAGGAGCGTTGCACCGGCCTCCTTGACCGCTTTGGCAACGGTGATGATCTGCTCCTCGGTTTCCACGGAGCAGGGGCCGGCAATGATCTGGAACATGCCGCCGCCGACCTTCACGCCGCCGCAATCGACGGTGGTATCCTCGGGATGGAACTTGCGGTTGGCCTTCTTGTAGGGCTCCTGAACACGCTGAACAGCCTCCACTGCATCAAGGGAAGCGATCAGGTCAGCATCCACGCGGGTGGTGTCACCCACCAGACCGAGGATGGTGGAATGGTCGCCCTTGGATTCATCGATGCGAAGGCCGAGATTGGTCAGGAACTGCTTGAGCTTGGTGATCTGCTCCTGAGGGGCTGCGTTGCGAACGATAACGATCATGCTGTTTACCTCCGTACTACTGTGCTGCATGTTTGTAAAACAAACACCCTGCCGACCATCAGGCCATGCAGGGCGATTCAGGGAATCCACGCGAAATCACGCCCTGCCATCCATATACAGTGCGTAATAATACTTGCCGTTGGTGCGGCTGAACATCGCGCGCATCCTCCCTCGTTTGTTTTCATTATCATACCACCGGGAGCATGCCTTTGGCAAGTCCCAAATTGTATAAATTCTGTATATCAGTCGTTTTCCTTACCCACGTCTTCGAGATACTTTTCCAACTTGCGCTTGACGCGCTGGAGCGCGTTGTCGATGGATTTGACGTGGCGGCCCAGCATATCGGCGATCTCCTGATAGCTCTTGCCATCCAGATAGGCGGCGAGCACCTCCTGCTCAAGGCTGGAGAGCACCTCGTCGATGCGCTGATGAATGCCGCGCAGATCCTCCTGGGAGATGATGAGCTCTTCGGGATTGGCGCTGTGGCCCTCGGCGCACACATCCAGGAGCGTGCGGTCGCTCTCCTCGTCGTAGAGAGGCTTGTTGAGGGACACATAGCTGTTGAGCGGGATGTGCTTCTGACGCGTGGCGGTCTTGATGGCCGTGATGATCTGGCGCGTGATGCATAATTCCGCAAAGGCGCGGAATGAGGACAGCTTCTCCGGGCGGAAGTCGCGGATCGCCTTGTACAGGCCGATCATGCCCTCCTGCACGATATCCTCGTGGTCAGCGCCGATAAGGAAGTAGCTGCGGGCCTTGGATCGTACGAAGTTCTTGTACTTGTTGAGCAGGAACTCCACGGCCACATTATCGCCCGTGCGGCACAGCGCCACGATGGCTTCATCGGGCAGCTCATGATAGTCTGCATCGGCTGACGGCATCACAACAGGGGGCAGCGACGCATCAAGCTCCTGTCCTTCGTGTGCCTCCTCCGGAAGGGCGTCGTCCTCAAGGGCGAGGTCATCCAGCTCCGGATCGATGTAGTCCATGCGGTCATCCATTGCGTTATCCCACCTGTGAATATGATTACTGGCCCCGGCGAAGCCTTTCGAGGGCTTCCTGCACATCTGCCGGAAGGCGTGCGGCCAGAGAGTTCTTGCTGTAAATCGCGGGCCGGCTGTGGGCGTCAAACCCGGCCTGGCGCATCTGCTTAAGCTCCCGCAAAAGCTCGCGGGAGGTCATGCGTGTGGCGCCGGAGCCCAGTACCATGGCCTGCTCCACGCCATCGGACGTCGCCACGCGGGCGATACGGTACTTGGGCAGTTGGGCAACATATCGCTCAATGTAGCTGTCCGCCGTTTCGCCATGCTTGGTGAAGACCAGCGTCAGCATGCCGTGCTGCTCCTGAGTGGTGGTGCGCTTGTCCGACTGGTAGCCGTCAAAGACCAGCACCACCTCTTCGCCCGTGTAGCCGCCATAGTCCATGAGCTGATGCATCAGCCGATCGCGGCTCTCGTCAATCGACCAGGCATACTTCGCCGCATCCTTCCATGCACCGATGACATTGTAGCCATCGACTATCAAGAGCGGCTTCATGCCTTGCGGGAGGACAGCACGCGGTACATCATGATGCCCGCCGCTACGGAGGCGTTAAGGCTGTCGATATGGCCTGCCATGGGCAAGGACACCTTCTGGTCGCAATTCTCCAGCACCAGACGGCTCACTCCCTCGCCTTCGCTGCCGACTACCAGCGCCACGCCGCCCTTGAAGTTCACGCGCTCATAATCCTCGCCGTCCATCGTCAGGGCGTAGGTCCAGATGTTGCGGGCCTTCAATTCGTCAATGGTACGGTTCAGGTTCACCACGCGGGCGACTTTCATGTGCTCAATGGCGCCTGCGGAGGCCTTCACGGCGGCGGGGGTCAGCCCCACGCTGCGGCGCTCGGGGACGATCACGCCATGGGCGCCCACGCACTCGGCGCTGCGGATGATCGCGCCCAGGTTGTGGGGATCTGTCACGCCGTCCAGCAGGATCAGGAAGGGATCCTCACCCTTGCGGGCGGCCTCCTCCAGCATGGCCTCCACGGTGGAGTACTGGTAGGCGGAGGCGAAGGCGATCAGGCCCTGATGGTTGCGGGCCAGCTCGTCCAGACGAACCTTCTCGACCTCCTGCACCACGATGTGGGCCTCGCGGGCCAGCTGCACGATCTCGCGGGCAGAGCCGGTCAATTCGCCCTTCTGCACGAGAAGCTTCTCGATGTCACGTCCGGCCTTCAGGGCCTCACGGATGGGGTTGCGGCCCGCCAGGAGGTTCTCATTCATCATGATGGTCTCCTCCACCTGCACGGGCGCGGCAGGACGGTACTCGCTGTCACGGAAGGAGGGGGCGGGGCGGGGCTCCACCGGCTTGCGCTCGGCAGGCTTGCGGGGCGCGGTGTACTTGCGCTCGGAATTGCCGTAATCCTTGCGGCCAT
This sequence comes from Clostridia bacterium, assembly GCA_017481825.1. Lineage (GTDB taxonomy): Bacteria > Bacillota > Clostridia > Christensenellales > Aristaeellaceae > UBA11524. Next base: position 1,757 of record JAFUOR010000032.1, on the reverse strand, counting down.
CACGGTTGTAGGAGCGGCTGCCATCCTTCTGGTAGGAGGGCTTGCCGTAGCTGCTGCGGCTATCGCGCTTATCGTAGCTGCGCTCGCCCTCGCGCTTGGCGCTGCCGGTACGGCGGTCGGAATACTGGGAACCTTCATCCGCCCAGGAACCGGCGGCGTAGTTCTTCTTGGGGCCCTTATGGCCGGGGGCGTCCTTGTAGAATGCCATGGTTATTCTCCTCATCTATCGTCAATCGTTGTTGCTTAGTTCATCAAGCCAGGCCTTGCGCTCTCGCTTGATCTCCCCCGCCCTGCCGCAGGACTTCGCGCCCTCAGGGCAGGCGCCGCGAAGGCAGCCGGGGCCCGCGTTGGCAAAAAGCGCGGGGGCGACCTCCATGCACAGGCGGTGCATTTCCGTGGCCAGGGCGCGGATCTCCCACTGGGCGCGGGAGCACATGCGCAGGCTGAAGAAGTGACGCAGCTCGCGCACGTTCATGGTGACCATCATGCGCGTTTCACAGGCGCCGGGAAGCACGAAGCGCGCATCCTCGTTGCCGCCCTCACCCGTGCCCAGGCGCTCCTGCCATCGGGTGTACCACTGATGGAGCGTATCCATCTGCTGCTCGAATTCCGCCACGGCGTCCTCTCCCAAAGCCTCGATCTTGGGCGGCACGATGTAGCCAAAGCCGCTCTCGTAGCTGACGTAGCGCTGGGACTGCACGGAGAAGCTCGCCAGGCGGTGACGGGTAATCTGCGCCAGCAGCACGCGACTCACACCCTCGATGCCGAAGGTAAAGGACGCGTGCTCCAGCACGGAATCATGTCCCATGCCCATGATCTTCTGCACGAAGTCGGTCTGATCTTTGGTGGAGACACGCTCCAGCAAATCATCGACCCGCGCCTTGGAATAGCACAGCCGCGCGCCCAGGGCAACGACTTCCTCCGGGGACAGGGTGTGGCGGATGAGCGCCACCTTCATTTCAGACCTGGGCATCGGTATTTTCCTCCTGACTGATCTTAAAGAGATGCAGCAGCCGCTCCTCCTGACCGGTTAGGTAGAGGAAGCCCACAAGAGCCTCCAGGCCGGTGGCGGCGCGGTAATCGGCCACATCCTGATTCTTGGGTGCTGCATGATGGGTGTGGGCGTTGCGGCCCCGGCGGTACACGTCGCTCTCCTCCTGGGTAAGAACGGCCTCGATGCGGCGCATGGCCTCCGTCTGCGCATGGGCGTTGACGCAGGCAACCGCATCCTTGTGCATGTGGCGCGGGCTGCGCCTGCGGTAGATGATGCGGCTGCGGATGAGCAGATCCCACACCGTATCGCCGATATAGGCCAACTGGAGAGGGTTGAGCATCCGCGCATCGGGGATGGCCATGGGTGTTTCTTCCCGCAGGGTCAATGACTTCGCCTCCATCGGGGAGACACGCGGCCTCCCTAAGTGCATACGCAATCAATTATATCATATCGATTGGTTAACGGCAACAGGAAAATCCCGATTATGGACAAGAAAAAACCTGCATCTTACGATGCAGGTCTCCGTACACCATCAGGGACTCGAACCCTGGACACCCTGATTAAGAGTCAGGTGCTCTACCAACTGAGCTAATGGTGCATATGAGACCCGAGCCATGTGGTACACCATCAGGGACTCGAACCCTGGACACCCTGATTAAGAGTCAGGTGCTCTACCAACTGAGCTAATGGTGCATATGAGACTCGGGTCTTGTGGTACACCATCAGGGACTCGAACCCTGGACACCCTGATTAAGAGTCAGGT
>JAFUOR010000157.1 GCA_017481825.1 Clostridia bacterium | reverse complement strand
GCGCTGGATTACAGCGTGATGCTACCCATCATCACCCCCGCGCCCACCGCCGCGCCTGAGTACGTCTCCGGCGCTCAGCCGCCCCAGCCCTTCAAGACCCTCAAAAAGAACAGCGAGGGCGAGGCCGTCTACTGGCTGCAGTGCAAGCTTAAGGAGCTGGGCTATTACAATGGCTACATCGGCGGCAAGTATCTGGACGGCACGGCCAACGCCGTCAAGGCCTTCCAGAAGGATCACGGCCTGAGCGCCAACGGCACCGCCAATGAGCAGACCCTGCGCAAGATCTACGAGCAGGAGCTGGCCACCCCCTCTCCGACGCCCACGGCAACCCCCACGGCCGTTCCTACCCCCACCACCAGTCCCGTGCCGACGGAGCGTCCCACGCCGACGCCTACGCCGACAAGGAAGCCGCAATAAAAATGTTCAGCCGCCTGCTTCGCAAGGAAAGGAAGCAGGCGGCTGATTCTGTTATTTTTTGTGGGGGCTGACCTATTCCGCCAGCTCCTCCAGAAGCGTCAGCGTCCTGATGCGCCACTGCCCATTCTCCTTGACCAGGGTGGCGCGGTACCTTGCGCTGGTCCATTCAGGGGGGTAGATGGCGTCATCGCCGTACTGGGCGATGTACTGCTCAGCCTTGGCGCCCTTGACGCGGCCGTCGATGCGGGGGATGCGCTCGGTGATGTCCACGCGGACGCTGGAATCCCAGGGCCAGACCCAGGCGAAGCCCATCTCCAGGCGGTGGTCGATGCCGCGCACGGTGTAATCCTGATAGGGGGAATAGCCGTTGACGGTGTTCACCACGGCGGTGTCGCGCTCAATGAAGCTCTGCTGGAAGTATTTGCTCAGCTCGCTCACATCCTCCTGCATCATCACCACCTGGGCACGGCGGGCCATGCCGTCCTTGAGGACGACGTACATGTTGCTCATGTTCATCGCGTAGTAGAAGCTGACCACCATCAGCCCCAGCACCACCGTCACGATGAGCAGGCGCGATGCGATGTGCCAGATCAGCCGGCGAAGGTACTTCATGCCATCGCCCTCCTTTCCTTCGATGATATAACGGGGCAGGGATGATTTTTCATCCATGCAGGAAAAATTCAGGCGAGGCTCTCCAGTGCTGCGGCCACACCGGCCTCCGTGGCGGCCATGGCCTGCAGGGTCTTGTCCAGCAGCGTATCCAGCTCCCAGCCCAGGCGCTGGGCGCCATCGCGGATCACATCGCGGGAGCAGCCGGCGGCAAACTTCTTGTCCTTGAACTTCTTTTTCAGGCTCGACAGCTCCATGTCCGTGCAGGACTTCGACGGACGCATCCGCGCCGCCGCGCCCACAAGGCCGGTCAGCTCATCCGCAGCGAAGAGGACCTTCTCCATCATGTGCACAGGCTCCACATCGCAGCATAGCCCGTAGCCGTGGCTGCACACGGCGTGGATAAACTCCTCCGTCGCGCCGATGGCCTCCAGCAGCTCCACGCACTTGATGCAGTGCTGCTCAGGCCAGCATTCAAAGTCGATATCGTGCATCAGGCCCACCAGCGCCCAGAAGTCCGCCTCGTCGGCAAAGCCCAGGTCGCTGGCGTACCAGCGCATCACCGCCTCCACCGTCAGCGCGTGCTGGAGGTGGAAGGCTTCCTTGTTGTACTGCATCAGGGCGGCCAGGCCCTGCTCACGGGTGAATCCGGCGTTCATCGGCACATCTCCTTACAAAAGCTTGATCAGCATGGTCTTCTGTTCGTCCATCTCCACCACCACCAGACCGTCGCGCTCCAGCTGCTTCATCACATCGGAGAAGCGCTTGAAGCCGATGGTGCGCTCGTTGAAATCGGGGTAGGTAGTCAGGATATCGGCCTTCAAAATAGAGGGATTGACGCGCTCAAAGCCGCCGTCCTTATACGCGGACAGCTGTGCCGCGAAGGCCTCCCGCCAGTTTTCCCGCGTCAGCTGGGGATGCGTCTCCGCGCCCTCCATCGCGCTGTTGAGGGACACCATGACGTTGAAGTTGTCGTTCTTGACGAAAATATCCCCAAACCGGGCAGAGAGCTTCGTCAACAGCTTATAGAAGGTCGCACAGCCGTAGCTCTTCTCGTTGAAATCCGGACGCAGACGGGTCAGCACGCCCTTGAGCTCGCTGGCGTACATCTCGTCCATACCGCTGGATTCCTCCAGGATGGAGCACATGAGCTTGTTCAGCTCGGCCTCGTCGGCGGCCTCCTCGGCGGCGGTGGCGCCGCGCTGCTTCTTGCGGCTGGGCGTCGCCTTGCGGCTCACGCCCTCCAGAAACTGGAACTCGTTGCACGCATTGATGAAGATGTTGCTGGCCGCCTCCGAACGGCTGATGCCCAGCACAAACTTGCCCATCGACTTCAGTTTGCCCACCAGCGGCACATAATCGCTGTCGCCGGAAACAATGCAGAAGGAGTCGATCAGCTCGTTGGTGTAGGCCACCTCCAGCGCGTCGATGACCAGCTGAATGTCCGCATTGTTCTTCTGCGCAATGCCGTAGCGCAGACTCGGCACCACCGTGAAGGTGTTGGACAGCAGCACTTCCTTCAAATCAGAGAAGCGATCCGTATACCCATACACCTTCCCCAACAGAATATCGCCGCGAATCTTCACCTTCTCCAGCACCGAATCCAGCGTCGCCACCTTCGCGCCGCAGTTCTCCAGATCGATAAACACTGCAAATCTTGCCATCGTATCGTTGCCTTTCCTTGTGTTAGTGCGCAGACGCCCCCCTGACCATGTTCTGTGCTCCTCAGATCCTGAACGTAAACCTGTCCCCGCGTATAATCTGATGGGACGTATGCAGCGGCGCGCCGTGCTGATCATAAATCATCTGATCCAGCCGGAGCAGCGCCGTGCCGGGCTCCACCGCCAGGAGCCGCGCCTGCTGGGGCGTGGCATAGCACAGGCTGATCTCATGGATGCCCTTGGCCGCCTCCACATCGCGGCGGTGCAGCATGTCGTAGAGCGAGGTGGTCAGATCTTCCCGCAGGAGACTCTCGTAGCGCAGGGGGAAGCAGTTGACCTCCAGCATGACCGGCTGGTCATCCGCCAGGCGCAGGCGAACGATCTCCACCGCCTGCGCCTCCGTCAGCTGCAGCTTTTCGCGCACATCGGGTTCAGGCGCCGTCAGGTGGGCCTGAATCAGCCGGGTGGAGGCCACAGCCCCCATGGCGCGGCAGGCGTCGGTGAAGCTGGTGACATGGTGCAAGTCGCTCTGAATTCGCGGCGCGCACACGAACGTCCCCTTGCCCTGCATGCGGCGCAAAAGACCTTCGCGGGTCAGCTCGGACAGCGCCTTGCGCACCGTGACGCGGCTGACCTGATAGCTGTTGCACAGCTCCTGCTCCGACGGGATGCGGCTGCGAGGCGGATAGACGCCCTGCGCAATATCCTCGCGCAGGCGCAGCATCAGCTGCCGGTAAAGGGGGCTGGCGCTGTCGGCAACAAGGCGCTTCTCTTCCACGAATCATCACTCCTTCAGGGGTACAAAGATCGAATCCATACCAGTATAACACTTCAGACGTAAAATTTCCATACTTTTGTGGACAAAACCGCCTTTTCACGGTAAAATGATGATGATACGATCTATGGAGGTCAAGCGCATGGCCATCTTTACCGAACCCATCCTCTCCGCCAGCATGGTGCTGTACAACTCCGGCACGCAGGCCGCCAAGGCCGTGCAGTGCTTTCAGGACAGCGACATTCCGCTGGATCTGTATATCATCGACAACGCCCCGGGGGACGCCACCTGTCAGCGCCTGCTGTGGCAGTGCCCGGGCATCCAGTACCGCCCTCAGCCCAAGAACCTGGGCTATGGCAGGGCCAACAACGTCGTCATCCCCGAGCTGCGCAGCCAGTATCACCTGATCTGCAATCCGGACGTAACCTTTGACAAGACGCTGCTGTCCAGCATGGTGCAGTACATGGAGGTCAACCGGGACTGCGCCATCCTGACGCCCCGCGTCTTCCATGCCGACGGCACCGAGCAGCACCTGCCCAAGCGCGCCCCCACCGTGCGCTATCTCCTGGGCGGGCTCTTTGAGAAACTCCCCGGACCCTTCGCCGCCTGGCGCAGCGAATACACCCTGCGGGACAACGATATTCAGGTGCCCACCTGCGTGGAGTTCGCCACGGGCTGCTTCATGCTCATCCGCACGGGCTTCCTGCGCCAGCTGGGCGGCTTTGATCCCCGCTACTTCCTCTACCACGAGGACAGCGACCTCTCTCGCCGCGCCCTGCGCCTGGGTTCCATCGTCTACCACCCGGACATGTGCGTCACCCATGACTGGAAGCGCAGCGAGGGCCGCACCTGGCACAGGCTGCGCCACCACATCGCCAGCACCTTCCGCTACTTCCACGTGTGGGGCTGGAAATGGTAAGCGTCCTGCTGGCGGCCTTCAATGGAGAGGCATACCTCCCGGCCCAGTTGGATTCAATCCGCCATCAGACCCTGACGGACTGGCGCGTCCTCTGGCAGGATGACGGCTCTGCGGACGGCACTGCCGCCCTGCTGCAGCATCAGGACGCCTGCTTTGTCCCCGGCTGCGAGCAGGGGCTGCACCTGGGCGCCATCGGGAATTTCCTCTCCCTCCTGCGCCAGGACGACGCCCCCTATGCCGCCCTGTGCGATCAGGATGATCTCTGGCACGCGGACAGGCTGTCCCGCTGCATGGCTGCCATGCAGGAGGCCGAGCGCCTCTATGGCCCGGACACGCCGCTGCTGGTGCACAGCGACTGCCGCGTGGTGGATGAAGCCGGACAGGTGCTGCATGCGTCCTTCTTCCGCCATCAGGGCTGGGACGGCAATGCGACTTCCCTGCCCCGGCTGCTGGTGCAGAACAATGTCACCGGCTGTACAGTGCTGATGAACGCCCCCCTGCGCAAGCTGGTCACGGAGCGCGCAAGGGCGGAAAAGCTGTTCATGCACGACTGGTTCATCGCCCTGACGGCGGCAGCCTTTGGGCGGATCATCTTTGTGGACGAGGCGCTGGTGGATTACCGCCAGCATGGCGCAAACGTCGTGGGCGCCAGCCGTACCGGCCTGGTGCAGCGTGGCCTTGCTGCCCTGCGTACGCCCGAAAAAGCACGTGCCCGCCTGGCCCTGGCCTACCGCCACGCGCGGATGTTCCGGGATACCTGTGCCAGTGCGCTGCCCCCGGAGGCAAGCGCTATTGTCGATGCATACCTGGCGACGGAGCGGATGCCCAAGGTGCGCAGAGTCCTTGCCCTCCGGCAGGGCGGGTATGTCATGCAGAGCCGGGTGGCCCGGATGGGGCAGATACTTTTGGGATGATGGTTGGAGGAGCTGCGGCGTATGTTGCAGCATTCCTGCAACCGCAAAACCTCCGCATGATCGAGATTCATGCGGAGGTTTTTTATGTGGGATACGCTACAAGGCGCCCGCATACACGATGCATATTACGCCTCACTGATTCGGCAGCAGCGTCAGGATCTCCTTGATGGACATGCACAGCTCATCCGCCTCGCGGCTGCGGCCGTTTTCCAGGATGCTGCGCGCGGTGGCCTGCATGGCCGGAAAGGCGCTGCGGATCAGGTGGTTGGCGTGGATGACCACGTTCACGCCGTGGGCTGCCAGCTCCTCCTCGGTGGCGCCGTTGTAGGTGGTGGGCACCACGATGATGGGGGTCTTGGCGTCCTGCTGGCGGAAGGCGGCGCAGAAGGCATAGACCTCCTCCGGGGTCTTCTGGCGGGAGTGGATCATGATGCCGTCGGCCCCGGCGGCGACGTAGGCGTGGCAGCGATTCAGGGCGTCCTCCAGGCCCTGCTCCAGAATGAGGCTCTCGCAGCGGGCGATGATCATGAAATCCCGGGTCTTTTGGGCGTTCTTGCCGGCGGTGATCTTCTGGCAGAAGTCCTCGATGGTATCCTGCTGCTGGCCCGCGCCCGTGCCGAAGAGGCTGTTTTTCTTCAACCCCTTCTTGTCCTCGATGATGATGGCAGAGATGCCCATGCGCTCCAGCGTCTGCACGTTGTAGACAAAGTGCTCCACCAAGCCGCCCGTATCGCCGTCCAGGATGATGGGCTTGGTAGTGACCTCCATGATCTCCTCCAGGGTGTTCAGGCGGCTGGTCATATCCACCAGCTCGATATCCGGCTTGCCCTTGGCGGTGGAATCGCACAGGCTGGAGACCCACATGGCGTCGAACTGGCGGCGTCCGTGAGGGGTATCGACATGGGTCTTTTCCACAAGCAGGCCGGTGATGCCGTTGTGGGCCTCGCACACGCTGATGCAGGGCTTGTAGGCCAGAAGGCGGCGCAGGCGGCTGCGGCGGGTCTCGGGCAGGGAGAGCAGCTGATCCAGGTTGGACAGCGTCTCCTCCGTGGGGGTGTGCGTGTAGGGGAACTCCACCAGCTCGCCGCCCCAGCCCGTCAGGGTCTCGATGACACGCTGGCGGATGTTGGCCTGATAGCCCACAAGCCAGTCATCCCCGTGGACAACGATATCCGGGCGGAGCTTGAGAAGGATATCCGTGTAATCCAGGGATTCCTGCACCACCACGCGGTGGACGTATTTCAGGCTCTCGAACATCGCCACCCGCTCATGGAGGGGAATGAGCGGATAATGCTTGTAGGACGCAATGGCCTCGTCCGTGAGGATGCCCACCGTCACCTCACCAAGACCGGCGGCCTTCTTGAGGATGGACAGATGGCCGTTGTGCAGGATGTCGGTGGAAAAGCAAATGTATACCTGCTTCATTGGTCGATCTCCTTTGCAAAGCGTGCGCAGACAAGCTCCTTGTCCGCCTGATTGTCGATCTCTGCGCAGAGCAGCCCCTGCACGTCCAGCGGATACAGGGGGATCTCCTCCCACGCGGCGTTGAAGGCGTTCTCGGCGTAGCAGCCCTGGGTACCCCTGGCCACAAAGCGCTCTATCTCCTGCATCCAGCGCGTGAAGTCCGCCGTCTTGAACAGATAGGCAGGCTGCAGCGCCGCGCAGTCCTCCCCGAAGACATTCACGCCGATCTCGCACACGCGCTCTCCTGCCAGGCGGCCCTTGAAGTCCTTTTCCGGCAGGGGCAGCGTGGTATCCACCGTCACGGCGGACACGGGCGAGGCTGCCAGGCTGTCCATCACGGCGGGATGCAGCACCAGATCGCCGTGCAGGGAGAGCACATCCTGCCCGCCCAGGAGCGTGCGGGCCAGATACATGCTGTAAATATAATTCGTCTCCCGGTAGCGGGGATTATGGACGAAATGGAAGCGGATGGGCGTATCGAGGCTGCGGAGATAATCCTCCAGCATGTCGGCCAGATGCCCCGTGGTGACCACCGCCTCGGTGATCCCGGCGCGCTCCAGCAGCTTCACCTGCCAGGAGATGATGGTCTCATCCTCCCGGAGCGCGGTCATGCATTTGGGATGCTCGCGGGTCTCGGCCCCCATGCGGGAGCCCAGGCCGGAGTTGAGGAGCAGGGCGATCATGCATTGTCCTCCTTCAGGAACGCCATCAGCGCATCCCTGTTTTCCTGCGGGGTGGTGGTGGGGCGGCCCAGATCGTCCCGGGCGCCCACGGCGCACATGACCTCCACCAGCGCCAGACCGCCGCAGGCCATGGCCTCCTGCAGCGCCGCGTCCAGGGCATCGGGCGAATCCGCCCGCAGCACGCTGCGGTATCCGGCCGCCAGCGCCATGCGGGTGATATCCAGCGCGCCCTCGCACACCGGCATGCCGCCGACGGTCTCATGGGCGGCGTTGTTGATCACCACATGGATGAGGTTCGCGGGCTGCTTCTGGCCGATGACCGCCATCGCGCCCAGGTGCATCAGGGCCGCGCCGTCGCCATCCAGGCACCAGATGCGGCGATGGGGCTTGTTCAGCGCGATGGACAGGGCAATCATGGAGGCATGGCCCATGCTGCCCACGGTGAGGAAATCCCGCTCATGCCCCTGTCCGGCGGCCTCGCGCAGCTCAAACAGCTCGCGGCTGAGCTTGCCCGTGGTGGAGACGAACACGTCCTTCTCCTCCGCCGCGCGGATGATATGGGCGGCGGCTTCCTCGCGGCTCATGGTGCGGCCGTTGCCGTAGACCGGCTTGAGGGAGCATGTCAGCGCGCCCTTGCGCACCACGATGGCGGCGGTTTTGCCCGCGTCAAGGTGCTGGCGGATGCCAGCAAAGGCGGCGTCAAATTCCTCTTCGGTGGTGGTTTTGGACAGCACCATGCAGGGCACGTCCAGGAGCTCCAGCTGCTCCAGGGTGATCTGCCCCTGCTTGACATGCTGAGGCTCGTCCTTCACGCCGGGCTCACCGCGCCAGCCGATGACCAGCAGGCAGGGCAGGCCATAGACCTGCTGATCCATGAGCGAGGCAATGGGATTGACGGCATTGCCCAGGCCGGAATTCTGCATATAGCACATGGCGGGACGGCCCGTGGCCAGATAATGCCCCGCGCACAGCCCGATGGCATTGCCCTCGTTGGCCGCGACGATATGCCGCGTGCCCTTCACGCCGCAGGTGGCGTAAAGGGTATCGCAAAGGCCCTTGAGCTGCGAATCCGGCACGCCGGTGAAAAAGTCAATGCCCGCGTCCCTGCAGGCGGACAGAAGATGCTGAGCGTCCATCGCGTTTCTCCTTTGGTTGATTCTATCTATTATACCATGTTTCATGGTGGAGGGCAATAAGAAAAACCGCTGCACAGTCAGTACAGCGGTATGGTGGTCAATCGTGGAAATCGTGG
>JAFUOR010000156.1 GCA_017481825.1 Clostridia bacterium | reverse complement strand
TGGCGATGACCTTGGCAGCCTTCAGGGCAGCAGCGTCAAACGCGGGGTGCAGCAGGGAGTCAAGCTGCTTGGGCTCGACCTTCAGGACAGCCTCGTCCTCGGACAGACCGCCCTCGGCCACCAGATCAACGGCGATCTTCAGAGCGGCAGCGGCGGTACGCTTGCCGTTACGGGTCTGCAGCATGAACAGCTTGCCGCGCTCAATGGTATACTCCATGTCCTGCATGTCGCGGTAGTGCGCTTCCAGCTTGGCGGCGATGTCCACGAACTGCTCATAGACCTCGGGCATCTGGTTCTGCAGGTCGGAGATGGGGTTGGGGGTGCGGATGCCGGCAACGACGTCCTCGCCCTGAGCGTTCAGCAGGTACTCGCCGTAGAGCTTCTTCTCACCGGTGGAGGGGTTGCGGGTGAAGGCAACGCCGGTACCGGAGGTCTCGCCCATGTTGCCGAAGACCATGCCCTGCACGTTAACGGCAGTGCCCCAATCGCCGGGGATGTCGTTCATGCGGCGGTAGTAGATGGCGCGGGGGTTGTCCCAGGAGCGGAACACGGCCTTGACGGCCTCCATCAGCTGAACCTTGGGATCCTGGGGGAACTCAACGCCCTTCTCGGCCTTGTAAATCTCCTTAAAGCGGACGACGACTTCCTTCAGATCGTCAGCAGACAGATCGCGGTCGTACTTGACGCCCTTCTTCTCCTTCATCTCGTCGAGCACGTCCTCGAACTTGCTCTTGGGGATCTCCATCACGACGTCGGAGAACATCGCGATGAAACGGCGATAAGCGTCGTAAGCAAAGTGGGGGTTGTTGGTCAGGTTCGCCAGACCCACAACGGCCTTGTCGGTCAGACCCAGGTTCAGGATGGTATCCATCATGCCGGGCATGGAGGCGCGGGCGCCGGAACGAACAGACACCAGGAAGGGGTCGTTCTCATCGCCGAACTTCTTGCCGTAAACCTTTTCGGTCTCAGCCAGAGCGGCGTAGATCTGCTCTTCAATGTCAGCGCCGATGACCTTGCCATCGGTGTAGTAACGGGTGCAGGCTTCGGTGGACACGGTGAAGCCCTGAGGCACGGGCAGACCCAGATTGGTCATCTCGGCCAGGTTGGCACCCTTGCCGCCCAGCAGCTCACGCATGTTGGCGTTGCCTTCCTTGAAGAGGTATACATACTTCTTCGCCATTGGAAACACTCCTTTTCTGCATTTGCATGGAGATTGCTCTCCAGCGAGGACAAAGCCTGTCAGAAAACGTTTTCTCTGTCAGACCATCCATCTCTCATACCCTCAAATTATACAATCATTTTTGTGATTTTGCAAGATGCTGTGCATCCTTTTCGGCGAGAATTTCTGCTTTATCTTTCATGATAGTGTTTACATTTGTTATGTGCCGCCCTTGTTAGCCTCTGTTAGGCATAAAAACAGCTCCCCTACCAGCGTGGCAAGGGAGATGCGTATGATCAGGTATCCTGAATGACGTTCGTAGGGCAGTTGGTGATGCACGCGCCGCAGGCGATACACTTGTCGTAGTCGATCACGGGCAGGTTGTTGACCATGGTGATCGCATCGGTGGGACAAATGCGGGCGCACAGACCGCAGGCGATGCATCCGGTCTTGCAGGCCGTCATAACAGGCTTGCCCTTGCCGGTGTTGTGGCACAGGGGCGTAATCTTTTCCTTGACGGAGCGCAGTTCAATCACGTTCTTCGGGCAGGCGGCAACGCACTGACCACAGGCGGTGCACTTCTCCTCATCCACCACGGCAATGTGACGGACGGGATCAACGTGGATCGCGTCGAATTGACAGGCACGCACGCAGGTGCCCAGACCCATGCAGGCAAACTTGCAGGACTTGAAGCCGTCGTTGAGGGTCGAGGCGGCCACGCAGTCGTGGATGCCGTTGTAATCGAACTTCTGGCCGCAGTTTTCGCTGCTGCCCTGGCAGAGGATGCGGGCCACCTTGCGATTGTCGGCCGCAACAGGCTCCACACCCATGATGGCGGCAATCTTGTCAGCCGCATCCTTGCCGCCCACGGGGCAGGCGTTCACGGGAGCCTTGCCAGCGGCAATGGCGTCCGCACAGCCGTCACAGCCAGGGAAGCCGCAAGCGCCGCAGTTGGCGCCGGGCAGCGTCTCACGCACCGCATCGCGGGTGGGATTGGCAGGAATAGCGAAAACCTTGGAGGTCAGCGTCAGCAGCAGGCCGAACAGCAGACCCATGGCGCCCAGCACAAGGGCAGCAATGATGATTTGCATATCAGTTGCCCTCCTTTACTGAATCAGACCGCCGAAGCCCATGAAGGCCACAGCCATCAGGCCAGCGGTAATCAGCGCGCCGGGGAAGCCGTCCATCCACTTGGGCATCTTGTTCAGAGCCAGCTTTTCGCGGATGCAGGAGAAGAGCAGCATCGCCAGCGTGAAGCCCAGCGCGGCACAGCAGCCGTTCAGGGTGCTCTCGGCAAGATTGTAGCCCTCGTCCATATTCAGGATGGCAACGCCCAGCACAGCGCAGTTGGTGGTAATCAGAGGCAGGTACACACCCAGAGCGTCGTACAGAGAGGGAGAGAGCTTCTTCAGCGCCATCTCAACGATCTGCACCAGCACGGCGATTACCAGAATGAAAGCGATGGTCTGCATGTATTCCAGATGAAGCGGAACCAGCAGCCAATACTTGACAATCCATGTGATGAAGGAAGCCAACGTCATGACGAAGGTCACGGCGAGGCCCATGCCCGTAGCCGTCTCAAACTTCTTGGAGACGCCCAGGAAGGGGCAGATGCCCAGGAAGCGGTTCATGACGAAGTTGTTCACCAGCAGGCCACCGATGAGGATCACAAGGTAGCTGTTCATGCTGCCGCATCCTTTCTCTTAGCGGACTTCTTCTGAGCAAAGGTGCGCAGACCGTTGACCAGCGCCAGCAGCAGGCCCAGGGTCACAAAGCCGCCGGGCACGTTGAGCATGATGCCCATGGGCTGATAGCTCTCGGGCATCACAGGCATACCAAAGAAGGTGCCGTTGCCCAGCATCTCACGGATGACGGACAGGAGCGTGATGGCAAAGGTGAAGCCCATGCCCATGCCCAGACCGTCCGCCACGGACAGCAGCGGCGGATTCTTGAACGCATAGGATTCCGCGCGGGCGAAAATAATACAGTTAACGACGATCAGCGGAATGTACATGCCAAGCGACGCAGACAGATCCGGCAGATACGCCTTCATCAGCATTTCAATCATGGTCACGAAGGATGCGATGACCACGATGAAGGCCGGAATACGAACCTTCTCGGGAATGATGTTACGCAGAACGCTGATGAACAGATTGGAGCAGACCAGCACAGCCGTGGTCGCCAGACCCATGCCGATACCGTTGGAACCGGCGGTGGTGATGGCCAGGGTGGGACACATGCCCAGCATCAGGGTGAAGGTAGGGTTCTCCCAGATCAGGCCGTTGAGAAACACGCTCAGGAAATTCGGCTTCTTAGCCATGCTTCTTCACCTCCCCAAACGGACGCGGCATCGTGAAACGATCGATCATGGGCGTGCAGACGTTCATGAACAGAATCGCGAAGGAGCAGCCTTCCGGATAGCTGGCAAAGGCGCGAATGACAAACAGCAGAATGCCGCAGCCGATGCCCATGATGATGCGGCCGGTGGCCGTGATGGGGCTGGTGGCATAGTCAGTCGCCATGAAGAAGGCACCCAGCAGCAGGCCGCCCGCAAACACCTGATAGACCGCCATCTGCAGGCCATCCTTGATCAGGTAGCACAGGAACACAGTGGCAATGAAGAACACCGGGATGCGCCAGTCGGCAATCTTGCGGACCAGCAGATACACGCCGCCAAGGATGATGGCGATGGCGCAAGTCTCGCCCAGGACGCCGCCGTGGTTGCCCAGCAGCAGGTCGATGAAGGAGATCTCCGCGATACCGCCGTTGGCCAGGGTGGCCAGGGGTGTAGCGGTGGACACGGCGTCCGCAAACTGAGAGGTCGGATAGCTCGCCATGATGCCGCTCCAGCTGACGAACAGCACGGCACGGGCAGTCAGGGCGGGGTTCATGAAGTTGCTGCCGATGCCGCCGAAGAGCTGCTTCACCAGGATGATAGCGATGATGCTGCCGATCACGGCGATCCACCACGGAGCGGTGGCAGGCAGGTTATAGGCCAGCAGGAGACCGGTGACAACGGCGCTCCAGTCGGCGATGGTTACAGGAAGCTTGTTGACCTTCTGCCACAGGTACTCGCTCAGCACGCAGGTCACAACGCACAGCGCGATGAGCAGCAGGGCATTCCAGCCATAGAGGATCACACCGGCGATACCGGCGGGCGCAAGCGCCAGACAGACCTCCTGCATGATGCGCTGAGACGTAGCGTTGTCGCGCAGATGCGGAGAGGAGGTCACAGCGAAGTTATTCTGCATATTCTGTGTTACTCCCCTTTCTTGGGTGCTTCTTCTGCAGCTTTTCTGGCCGCCTCAGCAGCCGCCTGAGCACGCTTGCGCGCATTGATGACCTTCTTGCCAGTACGGCAGGATTGGGTCAAAAGACGCTTGGCGGGACACACGAAGGTACATGCGCCGCACTCCATGCAGTTCAGCACGCCAGCCTTTTCGGCTTCATCATACTTGTCGTTGCGCACCAGCAGGTCAAGCTTGGTGGGCACCAGACGCATGGGACAGGTCTGCACGCAGCGACCACAGTTGATGCAGGGGCTCTCGGCAGGCTCAACGGCTTCCTCGCCCAGGGCCAGCACGCCGGAGGTACCCTTGGTTACCGGGACATCGGTGCGGTTGATGGCCATGCCCATCATGGGGCCGCCGGAGATGAGCACGCGCGCGCCGCTCTGCAATCCGCCGCAGGCATCGATCAGATCCTTCACGGTGGAGCCCACACGCACCAGGAAGTTGCCAGGGTTATTCACCAGGCCGCCCATGGTGGTCACGCGCTGCACAAGGGGCTTGCCCTCACGGATGGCCTGCTGCACGGCGTACACCGTACCAACGTTGCACACCACGCAGCCCACATCCAGCGGCAGACCGCCGGTGGGAACCTTACGGCGGGTGGTGGCATACACCAGCTGCTTTTCACCGCCCTGAGGATACATCACGGGCAGCGCCTTGATGGTGATGCCGTCGGCGTTCCTGGCAGAAGCGGTCAGGGCCTCTATGGCATCCATCTTGTTGTCTTCCACGCCCACGATGGCTTCCTTGATTTCAAGAGCCAGCATGATCAGGCGGATGCCATCGATGATCTGCGCGGGCTTCTCCAGCATCAGGCGGTGGTCGGCAGTCAGATAGGGTTCGCACTCCGCACCGTTGATGATCAGCTTCTCAATGGTCTTGCCCTTGGCAGGGGTCAGCTTGACAGAGGTCGGGAACGTGGCGCCGCCCATACCGACGATACCGGCTTCACGCACGATCGCCTGCAGCTCCTGGGCTGTCATGGTTTCCGGATGCTCGGCGGGGTGCAGCTCCGCCCAGGTATCCTGGAAGTCATTTTCGATCACCACGGCAGGCACGGACGCGCCGCTGGCCAGCTCAACGTCCTCGATGCCGACCACCTTGCCGGACACAGAGGCATGTACAGGCGCAGACACAAAGCCGCCTGCCTCGCCGATCTTCTGACCGATCAGCACCGCATCGCCCTTCTTCACCAGCGCCTTGGCGGGCGCGCCGATATGCTGGCTAAGCGGGATGACGACGCGCTTGGGCGCGGGCAGTTCACGGATGGCGTTGCCGCTGTTGACAGCCTTACCGCCCACACCCTCATGCGGATGCGTGCCGCCGGGAAACATTCTACGAGTTCCCAACACGGATGGAGGTCCCCCTTCCATATCATTCAGTGCACAGATCATGCATCTGAAAGTTACACAATTTCATACAGTGTACATTATACCACACTTTGCGTCAATCCGTACAGCAAAACTTCCGCCAATTTCAGGGAGAAAGTTTTGTGCAGAATTGCCGTTAGTCTCATTTAACTTTCTGCTTTTTGCCGCATTTGACGGGCGACGTCAAGCATATGAGCGGCATGGCTGCGGGCGGAATCCTCGCTGCCGTCAGCACCGCCCAGCATGCGGGCAACCTCGCTGATGCGTGCATCCTGATCCAGGCTGTGCACCGAAGTGTTGGTGCGCTCTCCTTCCACGCGCTTCTCCACCAGGAACTGATGGGCCGCCATGGCAGCGATCTGCGGCAGATGCGTCACGCAGATGACCTGACGGTTCCGGGCAATAATGGCCATCTTTTCCGCCACGACCTGCGCCATGCGTCCGCTGATGCCCGTGTCGATCTCATCAAAGACCATCGTGCCCACGCCGCCCTTTTCAGCCTCGAGGCTCTTGATGGCCAGCATCATGCGTGAAAGCTCGCCGCCGGATGCGATCTTGGACAGGGGCTTGAGGGGTTCGCCGGGGTTTGGGGAGATCATGAACTCGATCACATCATCGCCCACAGACTGGGGCATGAACACCTTTCCCTCTGGGCGCAGTGCAAAGGATACCTTGAACACGGTGCTGCCCATGCCCAGATCCTTCAATTGGGTCATCATGCTCTTTTCAAAGGCGTCCGCCAGCACATGGCGCGCCTCGGTCAGCTGACGCGCCAGCGCGCGGTAGGCCGCCAACAGGCGCTTATGCTCCGCGCCCATGACCGCCAGTTGCTGATCCATGGAGGCGAAATTGTCATATTCCTCCTCCATCTGTTCCTGAGCCGCGAGGATCTCCGGGATGGTATCGCCGTACTTGCGCTCCATCCGCTTGATCAGATCAAGCCGCGTTTCCACCTGCTCAGCACGGGCCGGATCAAACTCGCCGCCCTCTGCAAGACCCGAAAGCTCGTAGCCGATCTCTTCCAATTCATAATAGGCGGATTCGCAGCGCTGGGAAAGCGACGCATAGGGCTCGCCCAGCACGACGAGGTTTTTCAGCGCGCCAGAGGCCTCTTTAATGCGCGTCAGCACGGATTCGCTGTCCTCGCTGGCGGAGATGGCATGGTGAGCCGTCTGCACCGCGGTGGCGATCTTCTCCGCATGGCGGTAGCGCTCCTTTTCAGCAGCGAGGGCTTCCTCCTCGCCCGCCTTGAGCTTTGCTTTCTTCAGCTCGTCCAGGGATTTCTTCAGCGACTCCATCCGGTACTGCTTCTTCTCGTTTTCACGGACAAGGCGTCCATACTGGCGGTGGTTGATGATGAAGGCCTGATAGGCCTCGTCCACCCGGGCAAGCAGCGCCTGATAGTCTTCCCCGCCCGCCGCATCCAGAAACAGCAGGTGATACTGCGGGTTCATCAGGAACTGCGCGTCGTGCTGACCGTGAACGTCCATCAGCAGCGCCGCAACCTCCTTGAGCTGTGCAACGGGCATCACCACGCCGCAAATCCGGCAGAGGTTACGTCCCGTGCGGGTAATCTCGCGGTAAAGCGTCACCGTGCCGTCGAAATCCTCAAAGGACTGCGCTTTGGCCCACTCGGCGACTTCTCTGCTGCCGCAGGCGTCAAACACCGCCTCCACCCAGGCCTTGTCCGTGCCGGTGCGGATAAGGTCGCGGTCTGCGCGGCCTCCCAGGACGAGGTTGACCGCGTCCACCACGATGGATTTGCCTGCGCCCGTTTCGCCCGTCATCACGTGAAGGCCCTCACCGAACTCGAGCGTCAGCTCCTCGATGAGGGCAATGTTATGCATGCGCATGGATAGGATCATGGGATGATGCTCCTTCTCATGGTCGTAGCTTCGTTACTTCATCATATCCTGTATGCGGCCCATGACAGCCGGAACCTCCTCCACAGTGCGGACGACCAGCAGGATGGTATTGTCCCCCGCGATGGAGCCCAGAACCTCGGGCCAGTGCAGGCTGTCCAGTGCCTCTGCCGCCACATTGGCGGAGCCTGCCAGCGTCTTGACGACGATCAGGGTGTTGGACGACGCCACGGACAGAAGCGATTCGGCCAGCATGCGGATGAAACGCTCCGTGAGGCCGTTTTCCGCCTTGTCCGCCGTGGCATACTTGTAGGTGCCCACAGGCGTCAGCACCTTAAGCAGCCGCAACTCCTTGATATCGCGGGACACGGTGGCCTGCGTGACCTTGATGCCGCGTTGCCGCAGGGCGTCCGCCAGCTCCTCCTGGGTCTCGATATCCTGCTTTTCGATGATGTCCAGAATGGCGACCTGCCTGACTGTCTTCATGTTCGTTCTCTCCTCGGTCGTAATCTATCGTGTCCACTCGGTGAGCTTGTCGCGCACGAGCTGGAAGAATCGTCCCTGCCTGATGCGGATGAGGCGGATGGAATGGCTGTCCTTACGGATATCGACAGTCATGCCGGCGGTCAGCACCGCCCGTGACTGGCCGTCCACCTGCAGGGACGCGCTCTGCTCGTCCTCAGGCATCAGCTGAAGCCGGATATGCGCGCCGCCCTGAACCACCGCCGGGCGGTGCTGCAGGGTATGGGCGCAGATGGGCGTGATGACCATGCAGTCCACACCGGGGGAAATCACCGGACCGCCCGCAGAGAGCGAATATCCCGTCGATCCCGTCGGCGTTGCCACGACGATGCCGTCTGCCACATAGCGCCCTGATGACTCGCCATCCACCAGTGCATTGATGGTGATGAGCCTTGCATAGCCGCCGCGGCTGACCACCACATCGTTGAGGGCATACCACGTGCCGCCCCCGGACTGGACGTTCAGAATGGGGCGCACCTCGGTGGTGTAGGCGCCGCTGATGAGGCAGTGCAGCGCATCCTCCAGCGCATCGGGCTCGACCTCCGCCAGGAAGCCTACACGGCCCAGATTGATACCCAGGAGCATCGCATCCCAGCGCATGGCATACTGCGCGCCGCGAAGCAGCGTGCCGTCGCCGCCAAGGGACAGGATTACATCCGCGCCATCGGCCTGGGAAAAGGACGCAATACCCAGCGCCGCGGCCGCCTCGTCCTCCGCGATGACCGATGCACCTGCCTCTGCAAGGTAGTCCACCGCACGCCGGGCATATGCAAGGGCATCCTCGCGCCTGATGTGTACTATCAGACCAACGCGCATTGTCATCACCTGCAATTCATTATCAAATATCAGTATAACACATTCTGCATATTCATGCAAGCATATGCACTTGCTGAAAATGGCGCCATCAGCCCTTCATGTCTCCATGGGCGCGGGCGACCAGATCGCGGATATACGCCGGCGTGCAGGGCTCCTCCTCCTGGGTGCGGACGGTGATCTTCGCCAGGAATTCGATGTTGCCCTCAGGGCCCTTGATGGGTGAATAATCCAGCGCCTGCACCTGCCAGCCCATGGTGGGGGCGAAATCGACGATCTCCTGCAGCACATCCTCATGCACCCGCGGGTCGCGCACGACGCCCTTCTTGCCCACGCGCTCCGGGCCGGCCTCAAACTGGGGCTTGATGAGCGTATAGAACACGCCCTCCTCACCCATCAGCGACGCTGCCACAGGGAGAATCAGCCGGATACTGATAAAGCTCACATCCATCACCGTGACCGTCGGATGCAGGGGCACCATATCCGGCGTGAGGTGACGGGCGTTTGTGCGCTCCATCAGCGTCACGCGGGGATCGTTGCGCAGCTTCCATGCAAACTGACCGTAGCCCACATCAATGGCATAGACATGCGCCGCGCCATTTTGGAGGCATACATCCGTAAAGCCGCCGGTCGCCGCACCGATATCCATGCAGACCTTGCCCGTCAGATCGGCCTCAAAGGACTTGATCGCCTTTTCCAGTTTCAATCCACCGCGGCTGGCGTAGGGATTAGCGTGACCCCGAATCAGCAGCTCGTCCTCCGGCTTGATGATCTCGCTGGCCTTGTTGATGCGCCGCTGACCCACGTAGACCTCGCCTGCCATGATGCTGGCCTGAGCCTTGCTGCGGCTCTCGCACAGGCCGCGCTCCACAAGGGCCACGTCCGCGCGCATTTTGTCACTCATTTGTATGGTTCCTCTCGTTCAGTTCATTCTTGATGCGCTGCGCCATCTGCTCGGCATTCAGGCCGAGGTATTTCAGCAGCTGATCGCGCCTGCCATGCTGCACAAAGGTGTCCGGGATGGCAAAGCAGATCGCGGGCGCAGGCAGGCTTTCCTCCGCCATGAAGGTGCACACTGCCGCGCCGAAGCCGCCGGTCTGCACATGTTCCTCAATCGTAATGACCATCCTGTCCGCCACACGCCTGAGCAATCCTTCGTCCATCGGCTTGACGCTGGAGCAGTTCACCAGCATCGCGTTGACGCCATCCTCCCTGAGCATGTCGCACAGGAGTACAGCCTCCTCTACCATGGAGCCCACAGCCAGCAACACGCAGTCATCCCCCTTTTCGAGGATTTCCCACTGCCCGGGGGTGAAGGTCGCCTGATTGGTATAGCGCTGACTCAGGTCAACTGAGCGGCGTCCATAACGGATGGCGCAGGGCTCCTGATGCTGCTGCGTCCAGGCCAGCATGGTCTTCATTTCGCCGATATCGCGGGGGGCAAGCACGGTCAGGTTCGGCACCGGCAGCATGGAGGCAAAATCCCACACGCCATGATGCGTCGCGCCGTCCTCACCCACCAGACCTGCGCGGTCCAGCAGCAGCGTCACATTCAGCTTCGGCATGCAGACATCGTGAATCAGCTGATCATAGCTGCGCTGGAAGAAGGATGTATACACCGCAAAGTAGGGCTTCATGCCGCCCGCCGCCATACCGGCAGCGAGGGTCACCGCATGTTCCTCGGCAATGCCGACGTCGATCATGCGCCCGGGATGCACCTGCTGGAAATGATTCAGCCCCGTGCCGCTGGGCATGGCTGCTGTGATGGTCACGATGCGTGGATCACCCCCGGCCATATCCGCCAGCGTCTGCGCCATGACCTTGCCAAAGGACGGAAGGTTCGACACATACCGGGCATCGCCCGTTTCCACATAAAAGGGCGGCGTGCCGTGGAAGACCTCCGGCTGCTGTTCGGCCTTGTCATAGCCATAGCCCTTGCGGGTCAGCACATGCACCACCGCAGGACCGTCAAATTCCCTGACCTTTTCCAGGATGTGAATAAGGCCCTCCAAATCGTGGCCATCAATCGGGCCGAAATAGTGGAAGCCCAGCGAATTGAAGAAGCCTTCCTTCTCCTCGCTGACAAAGACGGACTTGATGGTATCCTTGATCCAGGAGGCCACGTCCGTCAGGGGCTTGCCGATCAGGGGAAGTTTCGCCAGGCCGGAGCGAACCACCTGCTTGGTGCTCGTCCAGCCATGAGACACGCGGATATCCGTCAGATGCCTGGAAAGTGCGCCGACATTGGGCGCGATGGACATCTCGTTATCATTGAGGATCACCACCATGCGGGTCAAGGAATTGCCCGCATCGTTGAGCGCCTCATAGCACATGCCGCCGGTCAGAGCGCCGTCGCCCACAAGGGCAATGACGTTATGCTTCTGCCCCAGATAGTCCCTTGCACGGGCCAGCCCCAGCGCGGCGGATATCGCCGTGGAGGCATGTCCGGTTTCAAACACGTCGTATTCGCTCTCCGTTCTTTTGGGGAAACCGGACAATCCGCCAAAGGAACGCAGGGTGTGGAACTGCTTGTAACGGCCCGTGAGAAGCTTGTGCACATAGCTCTGATGGCCCACATCAAAGACCAGCTTGTCCTCAGGCATATCAAACACGCGGTGGAGGGCCATGGTCAATTCCACCACGCCTAGATTGGAGGCCAGGTGTCCGCCACGGCGCGAAACAGTCGATACCAGCTCCGTGCGGATCTGCGAGGCCAAATCATTCATCTCCGCAAGGGTCATCGATTTGAGCACCTTCGGGGAATCGATCTCGTCAAGTCGCATGGGAACCTCCCATCGTTTTTCAGTAGTATCTCTCCAGCAGTGCTTCCAAAACCGGCATATCAAAGCGATGCCCGTGCCACGCCGCTTCCATCAGCTTGACGCGCACAACAAGGAGAATCACCAGCATGGCAAAATACATCAGCCAGCAAATCAGATTCACCAGGAAGCCCAGATACGGCACAGTTCCCAGCATGCTGCCTACAAGCAGCAGCACTGCGGACAGCAGCACATGCGTGGCCGTCAGCGCCGCGCTCTGCACCGAGAAGCGGCGGATAGCGCGGCTTTCCTTCTCCACAAAGCAGAAGAACACCGCCAGAAGACCGATCATCCCTGCCATGGTGCAGGCAAGGCGCACACCCGCGTTGGTGGCGATGACCTCCGGCTGTGCAGGCATACGGCGGGAGACTTCCTCCTCATAGAAGCCGAATTCATCCTGAGACCAGGCAGGTTCATCCCTGCGGGTGCTCCGCCGCTGCGGACGCGGCGCGCTCACAGCTTGACACCCTTGACGCCCTTGGCGCCCTTCGTTCCCTTGGCGCCGCCAAGAGACACGCCCTTCAAAATATCGGAGGTGAAGGCGTAATTGCGCATATTGCGATCCTCATGGGCACGCAGGGCGCTGCTTACCATGCGGTCGATCAGCTGAGAATACTTCACGCCCTTGCTTTCCCACAGGTAGAAGGCCAGGGAGCCGGGAATGGTGTTGATCTCGGTGATGTAGACCTGCTCGGTGGCGCGGTCAAACATGTAGTCAATCCGCACAACGCCCTTGCAGTCCAGCATGCGGAAGATATCGCAGCTGATAGCCTGGATGCGGTCGCGCAGGCTGTCCTCAATGGGTGCGGGCAGCACGCGGTGGAGGCTCGCCATGCCCTTGGAGCCGCCACTTGCAAGGTACTTCTCCTTGAAGTCCAGGAACTGCTCGGCGGAGAGCGGCATCTCGATGGGGCTGGCCTCCACATCGTCATCATAGCCCAGAACGGAGCAGTTCAGCTCGATGGGCCTGTCGAGGCCCTTTTCGACCAGCACGCGACGGTCATAGTCAAAGGCCAGGTCGAGGCTGTCGATGAGGCCTTCCCTGTCGTCCGCGCGGCTCACGCCGATGGAAGAGCCCAGGTTCGCAGGCTTGACAAACACAGGATAGCCTAACTCCTCCTCCACCCGGTTCAGCACGGCTTCTCTGTCCGCCTGATACATGGAACGGGTGAACCAGCAGTCCGGCAGGTAGGGCAGCGTGCCTGCGCCGCGGAAGAACTGCTTCATCATGATCTTATCCATACCGATGGCGCTGCCTGCCACCCCCGTGGAGGTGTAGGGCAGGTTCGCCAGCTCCAGCATGCCCTGAAGCGTGCCGTCCTCGCCATTGAGGCCGTGCATCACGATCACGCAGACCTCCAGGCGCGCCACAACCACCTGCATGGGATGCCCGAAAAGCCCCTTGCCGGGGCGGTTGGCAATCAGCGCACCGCTGCCGGCGGTGATATCCAGCGCCACCTGCTCCATGCCCTTCGCATCGGGATTGAAGGGGATGTAATTCTTGATATCGCGCAGCGCAGCGCCGGTGTACCACACGCCCTGCTCGCTGATGTAAACGGGAATTACATCATATTTCTCGGTATCGACGTGGTTCATCAGCTGTACAGCGCTGATGATGGCCACCTCACGCTCACAGCTGCGGGAACCAAAGATCACGCCAAGTTGCGTCTTAGCCATGCATATGCCTCCATTAGCCTTCGGAATAATTGTCGGGCAGATCGTTCTCAAACAGGGCAACGTCGCCTGTGTGGCCGATCTGGCGCAGGATAGCCGTCGCTTCATCCAGAGAGGAGACCACGTAGAGGTTCTCCTGCGGGAAGCCGGCTTCCTTGAGTCCCCGGGCGATGGGACTGGTGTGCTTCTTGCCCACCAGAATCGCCACGTCCACACTGTCAGCCATTTCCACGCCGAACTGGTGATTGAACTCATCCTCGCCCTCGCCCAGCTCCACCATACCGGGAGTGATGATGATGCGGCGGCCCTCAAACTCACGTATGACCTTCAAAGCCGCCTCCGCGCCGCGGGGGTTGCTGTTGAACGCATCGTCGATGATGGTTACGCCAGGAGAAGGGATCAGTTGCAGGCGGTGCTCCACGGGCGCGATGCGGCTGATGCCGCGGGCAATCTGCCGGAGCGTCATGCCCAGATGGATACCCACCGTCGCAGCCAGGATGATGTTCTGAATATTATGCTCGCCCAACAGCTTTGTTTCACACGGGATGCTGTCGGTCATGGTGTGCAGCACAAAGGAACTGCCCGAGGGGGATACGTGAATATCGCTGGCCCAGACATCCGCGTCGTCGCTGCCGGCAATGGAGCACAGGCGCTTGGTCTTGCGGGTCTTGTCAAAGAGCTCGCGGCAGATGGCCCGGTCATCCGGGAAAAAGCAGCAGCCGCCATCCGGAATCGCGTCCATCAGCTCGTACTTGGTAGACTTGATGCGGTCGATGGTGTGAAAGGTATCCAGATGCTGCGGACCCACGCTGGTCAGCACGCCGTGATGGGGATGCACCAGGCGGCACAGCTCCTTGATATCACCCACATGGCGCG
Source organism: Clostridia bacterium (assembly GCA_017481825.1). Classification (GTDB taxonomy): domain Bacteria; phylum Bacillota; class Clostridia; order Christensenellales; family Aristaeellaceae; genus UBA11524. The sequence goes on along the minus strand of JAFUOR010000156.1, from coordinate 8,303 downwards.
CGCCCATCTCCGCCACAAACACCTGATGGGCAGGCATGAGCTTTTCACGGATGATGCGCGTAACGCCCATGGGCGTATTGAAACTGCTGGGGGTGACCAGCACCTGAAACTTCTCCTGCAAAATAGTGCCCAGGATGAACTTGACGGAGGTCTTGCCATAGCTGCCGGTGATGCCGATCTTGATCAGGTCAGGTCGGGCGGCCAGCTTCTTCTGGGCATCGCGGAAGTACATTTCGCTCACCAGCTTCTCAATCGGCCATGCACAAAGGCCGCCCAGCGCCACCCACAGGGGCAGAAGCAGCGGGAACAGGCCCACCACATACAGGCGCGGCTCCGTGCCCGTGAGAAGGAAGGCCATACCGGCGCAAAGAAGCGTGAAGACGATGGCCGAGACGATGTAGGTGCGCTTCACACGCATGGTAACGACGAAGGGTTTCTTGGCCTTCTTCACCTGCAGGATGCTGCGGCACCACCAGCCGCCAAGGATGGCCAGCGCATCCGCTGCCAGCGCCAGAAGAAGGCGCAGCACGCTGGCGTCTGCGATAAAACGGTCAATCGAACGGTGAATCAGCAGCAGCAGCGTCAGGTACACCGCCATGATGATTCCGGGAATCACAGCGCGGACGATATTGCGCTTCAGGGTGCGGAAGTAGCCCGCGAACTGGTAGCTCTCCAGCTGAAAGTAATGCATGAGGCTGCGGCTTGCCAGCAGGGACGATACGCCCACCGCAGCGGCCAGAAGCCAGATGACAAGGGTACTCATCATGTTCCACCTGCCCTATCGTTGTCAGATGCTTTCCATCAGGAAGTTATGCGCGATGGCGTTGAAACGAACCGCCTGCTCAAGGTATGCAAAATGGGTGCCGCCGCTCAGAACAACGAGCCCGCTGTCCGGGATGGCTTTCTCCATCTTCTGGCCCATCCACAGGGGGGTCTCGGTATCCTTGTCGCCCCAGACGAGCAGGGTCGAATTGCGGATGGAGGCCAGCTTATCGGTCTGATCGTAGTTCACGACCTTGACGAAGGTCTTTCGCATTTCAGGATCGAGAGCTGCGTAATCCTTCGAGCCGTATTTCTGGATCAGGGCCTCGTTCCACCGCTCCGGGAGGCTGCCGAAGATGCGCGCCTTCTTCATACCCTCGCAGACAGCCTTGAGGCGCTTGTAGGTCTGCGTGCGCTTGCTGGCCTGACCGGAGGACGGCGGCTTGATGCCCGCCGCGCCGGTGAGGATGATACGCTCAAACAGGGATGCATCCGCACTGGCCAACTCGATGGTCACACGCCCGCCGAAGGAGTGGGCAATCACGCTGCACGGGAGGAACTCAAGCCTTTTGAGCAGCTCCAGCAGGCAGGCGGCGAACTCCGGCACGCCCCAGGGCTCCGCCGGGCGTCCGCTCTTCCCATGGGCAGGGAAATCGACGGACAGCACCGTCATGTCCTTTGACAGGTGATCGGCGACGGGCTTCATCAGCTTTGTTGAGCACCCCCAGCCGTGGAGCAGCACCACGCGGCGGCTGCCCGTGCCGGATAGCTCATAATGAATGTTTACGCCAGCAGCTTGCATCTCCATGCATCTGTCTCCTTCTATCATGAAAGCCGGTCAATGGCTGTCAATCCAATTCAAAGGTATGGTTCATGCGCCAGATATAGCGGCACTTCACCGCGCTGATCTCCCAGCGCAGCTGAATATCCCGCGGCACATCGACAATGCGCTCCAGCACGCAGCCAAGGCCAATGCAGGTCTTTCGGCTGGGCCAGTTGTCCGGGTCGCAGGTAATGACGACGCTGTGCTTGCCGTGCAGCTCAATGAGCGGACGCAGCAGCTCGCAGGCGCGTCTGGCATAGTGATGCCCCCGAAATGGCGGATCGATGTGATAGCCGATATGGCCGAAGTAATACACGCAGGGACTCTCTCCAAGGCGCAGGGATATACGCCCCGCCTCCTTGCGCTGGCCGTGCTCGACGATCATATAATCATAGTTGCGGCCAAATCCCATCTCCCGCTCCGGCGGATAGAGCCGCAGCGGGATGAGATCGATCACCCCATCGGAGAATTCAGGCCTGATTTTGCGAAACCACATATCTTACAAATCCTGTACCTGCACCTGCGGCAGCAGATGCATGAAATCATCCGGGACGATCAGCTGCGTCCCTTCGGTCATCACAGAGGCCGTCCCTGCCGCGCAGCCACAGCGGAAGGCTTCGCGCATACTGCCGTACCTGACAAGGCCATAGAGCAGCCCGCCGACCATCGCATCCCCCGCACCCACGGTGGAATGCACCTCAACTGGGATCTCCGGTGCATAGTATGCGCCCTCGCGGCCCACATACATCGCGCCATCCTTGCCAAGGGATACCACCACATGGGCAACACCCCTGTCAACAAAGGTCATCGCTGCGCGACGAATATCCGCCATCGTATACAGCGTCACGCCCAGGGTCGCAGCCAGCTCATGATGGTTGGGCTTGATCAGAAAGGGCATGGCATCCGTGCCAAGGGTCAGCTCCATGCCGCCCACATCCAGGATGCAGGGCACATCGCCAAGGGCGCGGATCAGCTCCCGGTAGGTACCCGCAGGGCATCCGGGCGGAAGCGAGCCGGTGATCACAACATGGCTGCTGCCCTGCGCGTTTTCTTTGGCAAGGGCGAAGAAGGCGGCAAGATCGTCCCCCGTGAGCGTCGGGCCGGGTTCATTGAGCTCTGTTACGCCGCTGCCATCCAGGCTGACGACCTTCGTGTTGACGCGCACCGCGCCCCCCACCGCCAGGAAGGCATGCGCAACATTCTCCGCATCCATGGCGGCGCGCACCCGGTCGATGCCGTCCATGCCGGCACAGCCGATCACCTGCGCATCCATCCCCAGCCTGCGGGCAACCACAGCGACATTCACACCCTTGCCGCCCACGTCCGTGCGGGATGTGCGGATGCGGTTTACATGGCCGGGCGTGAACGAATCCACCTCCACGGTTTTGTCCAGCGCCGGATTCAGGCAGATCGTCGTGATCATGCGCATCCCTCCATGTAAACTATTCCACCTATTATAGCATGTTTATTCATTCTATGCAATATGCAGAAATGCATACAGGTCAAAGAAGAAAATCGGACGCTCCCCTTTTCAGGAAACGTCCGGAAAGTTATTTGATTCGGTAGACATTCATCGCATTGCGCGTGGTGGCTTCCGCCAACTCCTCCACCGGTATGCCCCGCAGCGCGGCGATCTTCTCCACCACAAAGCGCACATGGGTGGGCTCGTTGCGGCGGCCCCGCATGGGCTCCGGGGAAAGGTAGGGGCTGTCCGTCTCGATCAGGAGGCGGTCAAGGGGGACATTCATCGCAGCTTCCTGGAGCTTCGGCGCCTTTTTGAAGGTCACCGGGCCCGCAAAGCTGATGTAGAAGCCCATTTTGAGGTACTCCTTGGCGATCTCCCAGCTGCCGGAGAAGCAGTGAATGATGCCGCCGGAAAGCGCTCCCTTCTGGCGCTTCATCAGGTCGATCATGTCCTGATGCGCGTCGCGGATGTGATACGCCACAGGCACATCCAGCTGATAAGCCAGACGCATCTGCTTCTCACACACATCCATCTGCACATCGCGGGGCGACAGGTCGTAGTAGTAGTCCAGGCCGATCTCGCCGATGGCCTGCACCTTATCCTCCTTCAGCCAGGCAGTCAGGGTATCCAGATCGCCCTCCTGATAGGTCTTGGCCTCATGGGGGTGGATGCCAACTACGGCATACGCGCCCTCATGGCACTGTGCGAAATCAATGGCATGCCGGGAGGAAGCCATGTCCGACCCGATGACGGCATAGCGGGTCACGCCATGCTCCGCCATCCGGGCCAGGACTTCACCGATGTCGTCATCAAAGCGGCGGTCATCGACGTGGCAGTGAGAATCGAAGAGGCTTCGCCTCGTTTCTTTTTCTACGCACATATCAGCCAATGAGCGCGCCGTCCGCAACGCCCTCGCCCACGGAGGCCAGACGCAGATTGCCCTCGTCATCCACCGCGGACAGGATCATGCCGTGGGACTCAATGCCCATCATCTTGCGGGGCGCCAGGTTGGTAATGGCGACAATCTGCTTGCCCACCAGCGCCGCAGGATCGGGATAATACTGCGCAATGCCGGAGAGGATGGTGCGCTCACCGTCCTTGCCGAAGGACAGACGGAACTGCAGCAGCTTCTTGGACTTGGGCACATTCACGCACTCCAGCACGCGGCCCACCTGGATCTTGGACTGGAAGAAGGTGTCGATGTCGATGGATTCCGGATAGGTCGGCTCCTCGTGCTTCTTTTCTTCCTTCTTCTGCTGCTTCTCAGCCTTCTTGTCGTCCTTCTTCTCCTGCTTGTCAGCCTTCTTCTCAGCCTTGCCGTTCTTGGCTTCGTTGGCGGCGTTGATTTCCTCCATCTTCTTCACGGGATCAAGACGGGCAAAGAGAATTTCGGGCGTGCCAACCTTCTTCCCGGCAACCATGCCGCCGAAGGCCTTCAGGCTATCCAAGCCGCCGTTGCCTACGTTCAGCTGCTCCAGGATACGCTTGCTGGTATCGGGCAGATAGGGCTCCAGCGCGATAGCGGCAAAGCGGATGGCCTCCAGCAGGTTGTACAGCACGGTGCCCAGACGGGGCATGGTCTCGGGGTTCTTAGCCAGAATCCAGGGAGTGGTTTCGTCGATGTACTTGTTGGCGCGGCGCAGCAGCACGAAGATCTCGTCGATGGCATCGGCGACCTTCAGCTCGTCCATCTTCGCCTTCACCTTGCCGGGCATGGCCAGGGCAATTTCCTTCAGCTCATCGTCAAACTCGCCGGTCACGTTGCCAGACTGGATCACGCCGCCGAAGTACTTGTTATTCATGGCGATGGTGCGGTTGACCAGATTGCCCAGGATGTTCGCCAGATCGCTGTTCACGCGGTCGATGATCAGCTCATAGGTCATGATGCCGTCCGCCGCGAAGGGAATCTCATGCAGCACGAAATAGCGCACCGCATCCACGCCGAACAGCTCCACCAGATCGTCCGCATAGATCACATTGCCCAGGCTCTTGGACATTTTATCGCCCTTGACCAGCAGCCAGGGGTGACCGAAGACCTGCTTGGGCAGCTCCTCGCCCATGCTCATGAGGAAGATGGGCCAGTAAATGGTGTGGAAGCGGATGATGTCCTTGCCGATCAGGTGCAGGTCAGCAGGCCAGAACTTCTTGTAGTGCTCGTCATGGTTGCCGTCGGGATCATAGCCGCAGAAAGTGATGTAATTGCTCAGCGCATCCAGCCAGACATAGCTGACATGGCCGGGGGCAAAGTCCAGCGGAACGCCCCAGGTGAAGGAGGAACGGCTGACGCACAGATCCTGCAGGCCGGGCTTCAGGAAGTTGTTGATCATCTCGTTCTTGCGGCTCTCGGGCTGGATGAACTCGGGATGCTCCTCAATGTGCTTCATGAGGCGGTCCGCATATTTGCTCATTTTGAAGAAGTAGGCTTCCTCTTCAGCATCCACGCACTCACGGCCGCAGTCGGGGCACTTGCCCTCCACCAGCTGGCTCTCGGTCCAGAAGGACTCGCAGGGGGTGCAGTACTTACCGGTGTACTTGCCCTTGTAGATGTCGCCCTTCTCGTACATCTTGCGGAAGATCTTCTGCACCTTCGCCTTGTGCTCGGGATCGGTGGTGCGCACAAACTTATCATAGGTCGTGTTCATCAGATCCCAGATGCGCTTGATCTCGCCGGCGACGTTGTCCACATACTGCTGGGGGGTGATGCCGGCAGCCTCGGCCTTCTGCTGAATCTTGAGGCCGTGCTCGTCGGTGCCGGTCTGGAAGTACACGTCATAGCCCTGCTGACGCTTGGAGCGGGCGATGGCGTCCGCCAGCACGATCTCGTAGGTGTTGCCGATATGCGGCTTGGCCGATGTGTACGCAATGGCAGTGGAAATGTAGTAGGGCTTCTTGCATTCACACATGGGGTTTCTCCTCCTTTTGGGGCAAACAAAAACGCCCCTCTTGTTGTCGAGGGGCGGTATATCACTGATATGCCGCGTTGCCACCCTGATTTGTCACTTCGCATACGGATAACGGCGCGACCCGTCAAAGCTTACTTGCGTCGGCTATCACCGCACACCTGTTCAGCCATGATGCTCCGGAGCCATGTTCCCCTGACGCTGCCGGTCGCCTCTCACCTGCCGCGACTCTCTGAGCGTGCATCAATCAGGGTACTCTTTCCTTCATCGCATAGGCTATTATTAGCATAAAAATCCGGTATTGTCAAGGTATTTGTTGGGATATTGCGGCTCATTTCATCCAGAAGGTCCATTCGACCATGGGCTTGTAGCCCATGCTGTCGTAGAAAGGATGGCCGCCGCCGGTCATGTGGGTTGCACCCAGGCGCTTTGTGCGGCGGTACAGCTCGGACAGCGCGGCAGAGGCAAGCCCGAGGCGCTGATAGGCGGGTACGGTACACAGGGGCTCCATGTAGGCCAAATGGTTTTCCGGCGTCCACCACATCCCGGCGTAGCAGACATACTCGCCTGCCTCGTTTTCGATGGCAACTGCCAGATCATGAGTGGCATGGGGCGCTGTCATCAGGCGGAGAGCGGATTCGTACTCGCCGTCCCAGGGTCCCTCCTCCGCCTCATGGCCGAAACCCTTCCAGCAGCACTGGGCGCATTTGGCAGGATCAAGCGGAGTATCTGCAAAGCGGAAGCCCTCCGGCAGCGGATGCTCCAGGGGCGTGCTGAAATCGCGCACCTTGTCCCAGTAAGCGAATTCCTGATGCAGCCCGGCATTCCTGGCAGCCTGCATCAGGGCGGCCTGTCCGCCAAAGAGAACGAGGCGCTGCTGGCCATCCTTCTTTGGCATATGAGCGATGGCATAGGCGATCATTTCCTCCGCCAGCGCTTCATAGCCGGGACGAAGGCTGAGATAGGTATCGCTGACAGGGTTCTCATAGAAGCACAGTGCGACGATCCTGTCCCCGTCAAACCAGATGCGGTTGCGGTGCACGAAGGATTTGTCCATCCAGTCGGAACACAGCGCATACTCCAGAAATGGCGCAGGAACGCCATTATGCCAGTCGCGCTCGTAGATCTCCAGCATAAACTGGTAGACCGCTGTGTGGTCAGCAAGGATGCGGTATTGACGGTGGGTGATGTTTTTCATGCTGATCAGCCGCCTTTGCTTTGCAGTCTTCGCTCGTAATAGCAGGATGAACGTCCGTTTTCTTCAAACGTCTCCTGCAGCGTGAAGCCATTCTTCTCCAGCACGCGGATGGAGGCCGCATTGTCCGCATAGGTGAATGCACCCATGCTGCTCAGGTCAAATTTCGCCTGCACTGCCTCCAGAAAGAGGCGGACAGCCTCCGTCGCCGCGCCAAATCCCCAGATATCCTGCTCGAATATGCAGTAACTGAGCATGGCGCTGGGCGTATCGGCCAGATCGATGGCAAAGCACCACACATCGCCCACATAACGCCCGTCTGCACAGATGGTGCGGCCATAGCTTGAGGCACCGGCTTGCAGGGTCCGCTCATAGTCCGCCAGCGCCTCCTCGACCGTCCGGGCCTTTTGGGGCAGCATCCGGCGGATGGCGGGGTGCTGCGCCTTGTCAAAGTATATCGCAACGGTTTCGGCAGTGCGCTCTCCCAGTGTGATGTTCATCGCTTCTCCGCCCTCGTGATAAAGTACAGTTCGGTAATGTCTTCCATCTGATGCTCGACGTAGCCGGTGACGACAAAGCCGCATGCCAACTGCCCGCCGATGTAGCTCTCCATTGTGTGGCCGTATTCGATCCAATCCCCCTGATCGGCATGGTCGGTAGAGCGGTAGGGCATGCGGTTCACGGCTTTGTAGCAGCCGCTTTGCGCATCATAATCGCAGATGTAGGCAATGGGATTGAGCGCCGTCATGATAAAAGCGCCGCCCATTTTCAGCACGCGATAAACCTCGCGGAAGACAGGCGTCACATCCGGCACGTAAAAGAGCGATGCGGGATTCAGAACGATGTCGAACGTCCCGTCTGCAAAGCGGGACAAATCGCACATGTTGCCGTGCTCCAGGGTGATGTGCAGCTTTTCGCGCGCTGCTACCTCGCGATCCTTGTCCAGCATCCGCTCGGAGAGATCAATCACCGTGACTTCCGCCCCGGCGCAGGCCAGCAGTGGCGCCTGCAAACCGCCTGCACCGGCAAGGCACAGCACCTTTTTGCCACGCAGCTCGCCCAGCCATTCACGGGGAACGGCGTGAGCGTATCCGAACATCAGCTCCAGCTCGCCGTTTCGCGCCTTTTGAAGCTGCTCGGACGTAGCGCAGGCCGACC
>JAFUOR010000155.1 GCA_017481825.1 Clostridia bacterium | reverse complement strand
TCACTTTTTCAGCCAGGGCAGCGCCTTTTCCACCGCCAGCACGATCACGGGGATCAGCAGGATGTGGAGGATCATTCCCGGCACCGCATTGGTGAAGGCTCCCGCCAGGAAGGCCGCAAAGGTGAAGGCAGAACCCGTCACCCCGGAGAGGATCAGCATCACCGCGCCCCAGACGATCCGCCCGGCCAGCATCGCCCCGATGAGGGCGACGTATACATTCACGGCCCTGCGGGGCAGCACACGGTAGAGCAATCCGCTGACTGCGCCGTATGCGGCCAGCTCAAAGGCCATGGCCATGCCCGTGGGGAAGAGCGGCGGCATACCGAAGAGGGCAAAGCGCAAAAGCGGTGCGATGGCCCCCACGATGGCCGCCCATGCAGGCCCGCACAGGAAGCCGCACAGCAGCACCGGGATGTGCATCGGGCAGAGCATGCTGCCGATCTCGGGGATTTGCCCGGTCAGGAAGGGCAGCACCATGCACAGCGCAAGGCACACTGCCGCCAGGGTCAATTTGAGAATCCGGTTGTTTGTCACTTGAATTTCTCCCATTCTTTTTCCCATGTAGGGTTCTATTTGCCATCTTGGATGGGAGAAGCGCCTTCATGACGCCGTTTCAGCTTTGGAAATGCGCAGGGTCTTCGCAGTAGGCCAGGGCCTTTGCCACCGCATCGTCAATCTGCTGCTTGCGGGACAGGGCTGCCGCGCCCACCACATAGGTGCTGCACCGGCTGGAGGGAATGAGGATGCGAGGTGCACTGCTTTGCCCCACAGCTTCGGCCATCTTCGGGGTAATTTCCCCCAGCATGGCGTCCGCCAGGACGATGCCGATGGGCCCGATGATCAGATCCGCGCTGCGGCACTGCACCACCACCGCGTTCTCGCCTGTGGCTCCTTGATGCGCTCCCGCGTTGATCATCCCGCTGGTGGCCAGCGCGTTTGTGCCGACGCAGATGATGGTATGCGTTTCGGCAATTCCGGCCTTTTTCAGGCCCTCGATGATCTGGGCGCCCAGACGGCCGCTCTGGCCGTCAATGATCAGGAGCTTCATGGCGTTTTCCTCCGCTGCTGCATTGCTGTCTCATTATACCCAATTTAGTAGGATTTTGTCAAGCCAGGTGTATTCCTGCAGCAAAAAGGAGCGTCCGTCAGGGGCGCTCCTTTTCATATGCCCGTTCCTTCCAGCGGGCAGCGGCGTTCATCAGCCACACCGGCAGCTCGCTCACCACCAGCACCAGGAGGATCATCACCAGCGCGTAGGCATAGATGTCCTGGTACTCGTTGAAATAGGCGCTAGTATGGACAGCCTTGCCCAGGGAGTTCTTCGTCTGCACCATGTATTCGGTGGACACGGCCAGCTTCACGCCCATGCCCACCGCGTTGACATATGCTTGCTTGAGGTAACCCGCCATCAGCGGCAGATACACCTGAAAGAGCACGCGCAGGTTGAATCCCGCGTTCATGCGGTAGACGTCGATGAGCTCCTTGTCGATGCGGACACAGCCCTCGCAGGCCGCCTCGGCAATCATCGGCACCAGAATAATGGAGGATGCCGTCACCGGCACCCGGCTGTAATCCGTCAGCACCATGATGATGACGATCAGGATGACCATCGGCAACGAGCGCAGCATGATCAGCATGGGCTTCAGCATTTGCCGCAGGAAGGGAAGCATGCCCATCGCGAGGCCGATAACCACGCCCAGCACCGTCGAAACCGCCATGGAGAAGATCAGATCCTTCATGGTGGTAAAGATCATCTGCCAGGTTTTGCCCGTGGTGATGATCCGCCCGAAGGCAGACAAAATCACATCCACCCCGGGAAAGACCAGATTATCCCCCTTGAGGGCGCCCGCTGCCTGGAGAATCACGCCGATCAGCACGATCCCCAGGCAGAAGGCGATGGTATCCCTTAGCTTACTTCGCACCATAGTAGAATTCATCCGCAGGCACCGCGCCGCCGAACTGGGTCAGATCCACATTGGCGGTCAGCTCAACCTGCTCCTTGGCCTCCAGCGCGGACATGAAGCGGATCGCGCAGCCAGGGATGGCAGCAGTGGCAACCTTCACATTGGGCAGCAGCTCCAGGGCGACAGCGGCTTCCGCCACAGCGGCCACATCCTCGGTGTTGGCGATGCAGGAGGCTTCCACCAGCTTCAGGAAGGCTTCCACAGCCTCGGGCTGGTTGGCGACGGTCTCCGCCTTCACGAACAGACCCGCCTGGGTGTAGCCCTCAAAGCCGGTGGCAGCCTTGTACAGATCATTCACGGCATAGGCGGTGATCTTGTCGTTCTTCATCTTCGCGGCAGTCAGGGCAGGCTCGGCAGTCACGACGATGGCTTCCGCGTCGGACAGCAGCAGCGCCTGGGTGTTGGCCGCGCTGCCCAGGTACTCAACGGTGGCGGGCGCATAGCCGTTCTTCTCCATCGCGTACTTCACGACGGAGGCGTTGATGGTATTCTCACCAAAGAGCACCACCTTGCCGCCGTTCAGGTCGTCCAGGGTGAAGCCTTCCTTCTGGGAGGCGATGTACAGATTGCCCCAGCAGACCACCGCCGCCAGCTGGTAGGTGGACTTACCCATCTTGAACAGCTTCGCGCCGGCATTGATGGGGGCGATGATGAAGTCCGCGTTGGCGGACGCAAACTCAGCGGAAATGGTTTCGGCAGCGACGAAGGTATAGTTTTCCGGGGCCTGGACGGCCAGGGTAGCCAGCGCCAGACCGGGCGCACCCGCCGGAGCGGACACCTTCATCGCAGGAACCTCCACGGTTTCAGCAAAGGCAGACACGGACAGCAGCATCATCGCCGCCAGGATCAGGGACAGGAACTTCTTCATAACAGGGACACTCCTTTCAAATGTACAGGTATATGAATGGTATACCAAGGAAAACAAAAATTGAATCACTCCACCGCCCACATCTTACCCCCAACCCACAAAGGCACGCGCTGTTCCGGCCGCGCCGCGACGCCGTTCAGGGGAGCGGCGCACTG
>JAFUOR010000154.1 GCA_017481825.1 Clostridia bacterium | reverse complement strand
TGTCCGCCCACAAATTCCATGGTCCCAAGGGTGTCGGCGCGCTGGTAGTGCGAAAGGGCGTCCCCCTGATCCCCCTGATCGAAGGCGGCTCACAGGAACGCAGCCGCCGGGCAGGCACGGAAAACCTGCCTGCCATCATGGGCATGGCAGCCGCGTTGAACGAGGCCTGCGAAGGCATGGAAGCTGTCAACGCCCGCATGCTTGCCCAGCGCGACAGGCTGATCGCCGGGCTTGCGAACATCCCCCATGCCGCGCTCAATGGCGATGCGCATGACCGTCTGCCGGGCAATGTGAATTTCTGCTTTGAGGGAATCGAGGGCGAATCCCTGCTGCTCCTGCTGGATGATCGCGGCATCTGTGCATCCTCCGGCTCCGCATGTACCTCCGGCTCGCTGGATCCCAGCCATGTGCTGCTGGCGATCGGCCGTCCGCATGAGATCGCTCACGGCTCGCTGAGGCTGACCCTTTCCCGGGACACGACGGACGAGGAGATCGAGGATACGATCCGGGCTGTCCGTGATGTCGTTGCTCATCTCCGGGGCATGTCACCAGTCTGGCGGGACATGGAAGCCGGACGCAAACCATTCATTTTGAGGTGAAACACATATGGCACTGTATAGTGAAAAGGTCATGGATCATTTCAGAAATCCGCGCAATGTCGGCGTGATCGAGGATGCGGACGGCGTGGGTGAGGTCGGCAATGCCAAATGCGGCGACATCATGAAAATCTACTTGAAGATCAGGGATGACGCCATTGAGGACGTGAAGTTCGAGACCTTCGGCTGCGGAAGCGCTATCGCATCCAGCTCCATGGCAACGGAGCTGATCAAGGGAAAGCCCATCGCCGAGGCGATGACGCTGACCAACAAAGCGGTGGCCGAGGCGCTGGACGGATTGCCCCCGCACAAGCTCCACTGCTCCGTGCTGGCAGAGGAAGCGATCAAGAAGGCGCTGCAGGATTACTATGAGAGAAACGGCATTGCCTACGACCGCAGTGCATTCCCGGACTGCGAGCATTGTTCGCACTGCAGCGCTGAATGACCTCCCGGAAGAATTTTCACGCCACTCTTGACACCCCACCAATCCAGCAGTATACTGTATCCAAACTTCATACTTAAAACCGTTGAAGCGGAGATAACGGCAGTCATGACTTCACAGAGAGCCTGCGATGGTGCGAATCAGGCAAGAAACAAGCTGTCAAATGGACCGCTGAGGGCGCAGGGAAACGGGAGTGCTCCCGGAGTATTCTGCGACGTTGGAGGCAGACGTCATTTGCCGGGGATATGCAGGTATCCCGCTAAGCGCACAGGGGCAGCCCTGTGAATCAAGGTGGCACCGCGGATAATGTGGATTATTCGTCCTTGACAGAGTTTGATTTCTGTCAGGGGCGTTTTTGTTTTCCCTGATCAGAAATACAGAAAAGCGATTTCTGACAAGGAGGTGGGTGCAATGGCACTGTTGACCAGACGATGGCGGCGCATGCTGAACGATCATTCCCACACGACCCACATCTGAAACGGAGGACATGATTTATGAAGTTCAGCAATGTCGATTTTGATACCTATTTCAAAAACTACCCAGATGCGAATGGCTTCTTCGGCAAGTACGGCGGTTCCTACATCCCCCCGGAGCTACAAAGGGCCATGGCCGAGATCAACACGGCCTATCAGACCATCTGTAAATCCCGCCGCTTTATCAGCGAACTGCGCCGCATTCGCAAAGAATTCCAGGGCCGTCCCACGCCCATTTCCTATCTGGAGCGTCTGTCCGGTAAGCTGGGCAATGTGCAGCTGTACGTCAAGCGTGAAGATCTGAACCATACCGGCGCGCACAAGCTGAACCACTGTATGGGCGAGGTACTGCTGGCCAAGTATATGGGCAAAAGGAAGGTGATCGCTGAGACCGGTGCAGGTCAGCACGGCGTGGCGCTGGCGACAGCAGCAGCTTACTTCGGCCTGGAATGCGACATCTACATGGGCGCGGTGGACATCCGCAAGCAGGCCCCCAATGTGGCACGTATGGAGATCCTCGGTGCAAACGTGATCGAAGTGACCGATGGTTTGCAGACACTGAAGGAGGCGGTCGACGCGGCATTTGCCGCCTACTGCCGGGAATACAAGGATGCCATCTACTGCATCGGCTCCGTGGTCGGGCCGCATCCCTTCCCGATGATGGTTCGCGACTTCCAAAGCGTGGTGGGTATCGAGGCGCGGGAGCAGTTTCTCGAAATGACGGGCGAGCTGCCGGATGCGGTGGTCGCCTGTGTGGGCGGCGGCTCCAACGCCATGGGCTTGTTCTCCGGATTCCTGAATGACCCGGTGGACATCTATGGCGTGGAGCCCCTGGGGCGCGGCACTGCGCTGGGCGACCACGCCGCCAGCCTGACCTACGGCGAAGAGGGCATCATGCACGGCTTCAACAGCATCATGCTCAAGGATGAAAATGGCGAGCCTGCTCCGGTCTACTCTGTGGCCAGCGGACTGGACTATCCATCCTCCGGCCCGGAGCACGCCTTTCTGCATGATCTGGGGCGCGTCAAGTACGACGTGGTGACG
>JAFUOR010000153.1 GCA_017481825.1 Clostridia bacterium | reverse complement strand
GCTGCCGTTGCAGGTATCGCACTCATCGCAATCGTTGCTGCGGGTGTAGGTGCTGTCGCACTCATCGCACTTATCATGACCGTTGGAGCGGCTGCAGCGGTTGTAGGTGCTGCCGTTGCAGCCGCAGTCGTTGTCAAACTCGCGGACGTAGGTGTTCTCCTCGCAGCACTGAATGCTGCGATTGTTGTTGCCGCAGGGACATTCGTCGCAGCGGCTGTAGGCGGCACTGTCGCAATTGCTGCAGCCATTGCTCCGGCGGTAACCGGACGCATTCCGGCGGCGCGTATTGCGGCTGTAGGTACCATTGCCGTATCCGCAGGCGTTATGATCCCAGTTGCTGGTCACCGGGATGAAGTTCGCCGCATCGGCACAGTTGCATTTATTCTGCATGCAAAAAGCACTCCCCTTTTCGGCCATCTCCCGACACAAGGTCGGGCGCTGGCTACGCTCGGCAAATCTCACGATTTGCTCTCGCTAGTCGGGCTCATGCCCAACCTTCTTTTCGGCCATCCCCCGACACAAGGCCAAGGGTGCTCACCGCGGATCTGTCATCCGCTGCTTCACATTATGCAAGGGAAGTGCTTTGGTGCCTTATTGCTCTATTCGCTCATACTCGAAGTGTCTGGCGATGATCTCCGCCGCTTCTTCGGGCGACAGGTTCGTGTTGTCCAGCCGCAGATATCGCTCGTAGGGGATCTCCCCCGGCTCGGACACAACGCGGTAGTGCTGCTCAGCACTCAGGAAGCGCATCTCGGACAGCTCGACGTCGCGCTTGCTGGCTTTTTCCTTCAGGCGGTTCTCCGTGCGGTTGCGGACGAGGCGTACATCCTGGGGCGCGATCAGCTCCACATAATCGACCTGCGCGCCCGCTTCCCGGTAGATCCTGGACACCCATTCCACATAGTCCCAGTCCGCCTGCTCGCTGAAGGCCCAGATGAAGGTAAAGATCAGCCCGTAGTTATCCGTCTTGGCGAATTCCTCAAACACCACCTGGCGCAGGCGCTGCGTGACCTCGCCGTTATAAGCGCCGAACAGCTCAATCACTGGCTCAATGGTCATGTGATTGTGGAACAGCTTCATGGGCGTGATGCGGCTGAGAGCCTGCCCAACGGTCATCTTGCCCGCAGCATGGGCGCCGAAAATGAAGAGCAGTTTCATTGGCAAGCCTCCTTCTCATATCCTCTGATTCTCCCAAGGCTGGCATTCAGTTCATCATACCGAATCGTGCCGTCCTCGTTGACCGAGGTGGCTTCACAGGTAAAATCACCCGCATACCCCATCCCTGGCACAAATGCGAAGAACCGGTCAAAGTCGATATGCCCCTGTCCCAGCTGCTTTACGCCCATGTGCGCCCAATCCATGTGCCCGCCAGCGTAGTCGTTGACGTGGAAGTGGGCGATATGGGGCCAAAGCCAGGCATTTTCCGGCCTGTACAGTTCCTCCAGCTGGCTGTGGAAGGCCGCCATCTTCGTATCGAAGGTGAAGCTGATATCCGGGTATTCTTCCGCCAGCGTACGCATGCGGGCCATCGGGTCGCGCTGGTTGCAGATGACATTCTCCACCGTCAGCAGCAGCCCATGCTTCTCCGCGATCTCCCGCAGCCGGGGATAGGCGGCGATGTTCCGCTCGATATGCTGGTCAGAGGCCTGCCCCGACCACAGGTGCAGCACCAGAAGCTTTGATTGGACCGCTTCGGCAAGCGCGCAGTCTGCACGGAACATGGCCTGTGCATCCGCAAGATTGCCCTGACTGATCCACTCACCGATCTGCTTGGTCATGTGAAGCACCGGCACTTCAAAGTCGGACAGAACCTTTTTCAAGGCTCCGGTCTGATCATGCCAGCTCTGGTACATCATGAATTCAAGGCCGTCGCAGGCAATGTGCGGTACGATCTCCCGCAGCAGATTGAAATCGCGTCCGTTGCGTTTGGTGATAATCGCCCCCGTGGAGCATAGTACACGATTCATTGTGCTTCCCTTGCCTTCCTTTTCCATGCTTTGATTTCCTCAAGCCGTGCCTTGTAGCGGCCTTCGAGCCCTTCCTCGGTGGGCCGGTAGTACTCGCGTTCGCGCAGCGATTCCGGCAGGCACTCCATGGCAGAGAGCTTGTCCTTCATGTCGTGGGCGTACTGGTAGCCCTTACCGTCGTCAAGCTGCTTCATAAGGGCGGTAGGGGCGTTGCGGATGTGCAGCGGCACGGGCTCGGCAATCTGGCTCTGCGCGTCCTTCTGCGCCTCGCCGTATGCCACGTAGAGCGCGTTCGACTTGGGCGCCATGGCCATGTACACCACCGCCTGGGTCAGGTGAACGGAGCACTCGGGCATGCCGATGAAATGGCAGGCCTGATAAGCCGCCACGGCAATCTCCAGTGCGCGCGGATCAGCCAGGCCGACGTCCTCGGAGGCAAAGCGAGTCACACGGCGGGCGATGTAGAGCGGATCCTCGCCGCCCTCAAGCATGCGGGCCATCCAGTAGACCGACGCGTCCGGGTCGGAGTTGCGCATGGATTTGTGCAAGGCGGAGATCAGGTCGTAATGCCCATCGCCCTTTTTATCGTAAAGCAGCGAGCGCTTCGATGTACACTGCGCGACGGTTTCCTCCGTCACCGTGATCGCACCGTCGCCGCCCACATCGCCATTGAGAATGACCATCTCCAGGGTGGACAGCGCTGTTCGGGCGTCGCCGTTGGCAAAGACAGCGATAGCCTCCAGCAGTTCATCGGGCATATGCACCCTCTGGCCGCCAAAGCCCCGCTCGTCAGCAATGGCGCGGCGAAGGAGCGCCGTCAGGTCCTCCGTTTTCAACGCCTGGAGCACAAACACCTTGCACCGGGACAAAAGCGCGCTGTTCACCTCAAAGGAGGGATTCTCCGTCGTCGCGCCGATGAGGATGATGCTCCCCTTCTCCACAAAGGGCAGGAATGCATCCTGCTGCGCCTTGTTGAAGCGGTGAATCTCATCCACGAAGACGATCGTGCGCTCGCCGAAGCGGCGGTTGTCCTCGGCCTGCTGCATGACGGTGCGGATCTCCTTGATGCCGCTGGTGACAGCGGAAAAGTCAATGAAGGCCGACCGGGTGCGCCCGGCGATGATCCGCGCCAGCGTCGTCTTTCCCACGCCCGGAGGCCCCCAGAAGATCATTGAGGATATCTGGTCGCTCTCAACCAGGCGCCGCAGCACCTTCCCCGGGCCAAGGAGGTGGGTCTGACCCACGAATTCCTCCAGGCGCGCCGGGCGCAGCCGGGAAGCAAGGGGCTGGGGAGCCTGTGCATCATCAAAAAAGGTTGTCTGCTGCATGGTTGCCTCCTTCAAGCATTGGGACGTGCGCCATGGGAAAGGAAAAACTACCGTTTGAGCTGCAAAAAGTCCTGCACGCGCAGCAGCACATAGTAGAGCACCGCCCGGCTTTCAAACTCTGCCCGACTGACCGGAAGCGCCTGCGCCCGCATGTCCGCCAGCAGCGCCTCCAGCGCCGAAAGGAGCGCGGATACGTCGTTGTCCATGTGGTAGGCCCCGGCGATCTTCCCAAAAAGCGCGCAGACCTCCCCATGCTGCGGAGTCAGCGCGTCGATGCGCCCCATGGCAGCATGGATCTGCGAAAGTATCTTGCGCTGGTTGGAGCGCATCTGCACATAATGAATCTCATACATGGGCTGACCGATGAGCTGATTCCCGGCGCTTTGCAGCACCACCTGCCCCGCGCCGGTGATTTCAACCTGCAGCCGCTCCAGCATATCTGCAGCCTCCCCGGCGTTTTGGGGCAGACGGGCCATAGCCAGGAGGGTCTCCTTCATCAGGGCGTCCACAGCGTTCAGGCGCGCCAGCATGCGCCTGTCATCCGCATGCAGATGCAGGTTGACCAAAATGCCGCAGCCCGTGCCGATTACGAACAGAAGCGCCTCATTGAGCAGCATCGCACCGTCCATCGTGCCGGCGGACATAAAGTGCGCCACCAGCACCGACACCATCGACAGCGCATAGGCCCATGCGCAGGCATAGCACACCACCGCAAAGACGAACAGATACGCCGCAAAGCCCAGCAGATTGTACCCCAGCAGCGAATAGCACGCAAAGGCAATCGCCAGCGCTGCCAGGAAGGCCATCAGCCGTCCCCCGGCAATGCGCAGCGTCTCCCGCTTGGTACCGAGGATGGACAGCACCGTGATGATGCCCGCCGTGGCGCTGTATTGCAGGCCCAGCAAATTCGCCAGCGCAATGGCCAGCGCCGCCCCCAGGGCGACCTTCACACCCATCACCACATGCGCCCGTTCAATCCGCATTCCGATCACCGCCTTGCTTGGATAATGAGAATAGATATTCGCCATCCAGGCGTAATTTCCTGCAAAAAATCAGCCGCCTGCAAAACAGGCGGTCAAAGATTTACACGGCAAAGGACATATCGCTCAGCCGCCGGATGCAGCGTTTACCGTCAGGGTTCTCGTTCATGAAGCTCACGCCGCCCGCCATGCCGAACAGGTCGATGCTGTTGATCGCCTCCACCGGCAGGCCCAGCCACATGACGTTGAATATGCTCAGCAGATCGCCATGGGAGACGAGGATAATATTCTCCGCCTCGCTGGCCATCATTTCTGCGAAGAAGGGCGCCAGGCGGTTCCATGCGTCACGCCGGCTCTCCGCATCGTGGAAAAGCCGGTCATCCACCGTTTTCTCCTGCATGATCAGGTTTTCCCGCAGCCATGCCACGGATTTTCCCACCGCCGCGCCGAGGTTGCGCTCCCGCAGCTCCGGGCGCAGGATGGGCGCGACGTTCAGCAGCGCCGCCACGGGCTCTGCGGTTTCCTGTGCCCGCAGGAGGTCGGAGGAATAGAGCGTCCACGCTTTTCCTGACAGATGAGGTGCAAGGCGCTCAGCAATGCGCTGGGCCTGCTGACGGCCAAGATCCGTCAGATGCCAGTCCGTCCACGAGCCGACCATGCCGTTGGTGTGGTGGACGGATTGGGTGTGCTGAATGGTAATGATGGTTTTCATGCGCGTCTCTCCTCCTTTGCATACGGGGGCAAAATCCCGCCTGCTGATGAGGCGGGATTCATGCTTACTTCTTGCTCCTGATATTCTGGGGACGGTTCTTGCGCTGCTGAGTGATCGTCTGCTTCACCACGGGCACAGGCTCAGCAGCAGGCTGAGCGCCCTCCGCAAGCGGATTGCCGTCATGGTCAATGCCCTTGTAGCGCAGGCACCACTCGGCAAATTCCTTCACCAGGCTGTAAATCGTGGCAAACACCGGCACGCCGATGACCATGCCCACCAGACCAAAGAGGTCGCCGCCCACCACAATGGAGAACAGCACCCACAGCGCGCTGATGCCGATGGAATCGCCCAGGATTTTAGGACCGATGAAATTGCCGTCCAGCTGCTGGATAATGATGATGAGGATCAGGAACCACAACGCCTGGATGGGCTCGAAGAACAAAAGAATGATGATGCCCGGCACCGCGCCAATGAAGGGGCCGAACACTGGAATGATGTTCGTTACGCCCACAATCACAGAGATCACCAGCGCATAATCCAGCCTGAAGATCGTCATGCACACAAAGGTCAGCACGCCGATGATGGCGGAATCAATGATCTTGCCGGTAAAGAAGCCGGACAGGTTGCAGTTGGCCGTATGGCAGATGCGCAGCACGTTCGCAGCCACCTTACCCGGCAGAAAGGCTCGGGTGAGCACCTGCGCATGGCGGATGAGCTTGGTCTTCTGCGTCAGCAGATAGATGCTGGAGGCGATGGCCGTAAACACAACCACGAAGGTAGACGCCATATCGCCAAAGTAGCTCATGATCTGGGGGGCGCTGTTGAGCATGAGCTTGAGCAGCTGCTCGACAATCTTTGTCAGATCCTGCAGGGTATCGATGGCAGGCTGAAGATCAATGTTAGGGAAGCGGGGCTGCAGCTCCAGCAGCATGCCCTCAAGGTTCTTGGCATAGCCGGGCAGGTTCTGAGCAAAGGCGATGATGCTGGTCACCACCTGTGTGGCAATCAGATACACCAGCGAGAACAGCAGCGCAAATACTACCACATAGCCGATCAGCATCGCCAGCCATTGCAGCCGCGGGTGACCGCGGAAGATGTGCTTGTGCGTCCATACCACAACGGGGTTGATGATATAGGCAATCACTACACCTGCTGCAAAGGGCGTGAGGATGTTCATCGCACCCTGCAGCAGCCCCAGCACATACCCGCCGTTGTAGAGCACCATATAGAAGGTGATGGCCGCAAAGACCATCAGCAGCCAGTCCATCATCGTCTCCGGCTTCCGTTGAAGCCACTTTTTCCGCTCCATATGCATTGCCTCCCTATATGGTTCCCGATCAAATTCCCCCTCATTATACCGCATTCACCGGAAATGGTCAATCACCGGTTTGAGGCGCCGGGGCCTCCGTCCACTGGTACACCACCTCGCCGGCGCGGGTGATGTATATGTTCGACCCATCCGCATCCTGCACAAGGGCCAGCGCACCGTCGAAATGCTCCGCATAGGCGTATTGGTACGGAATCACCACCTCGCCATATGCGTCCACATAGCCCCATTTGCCCTCCAGCGCGACGGCCTGCCAGCCATACGCATCATTGGACAACCTATCACCTGAAAGCATCCAGCAGGGCTCGACGATCATCTCACCGCTTCGGGCCATGAGGCCATAGCGGCAGCTCCCGTCGCCAATGGTATAGCACAGCCACAAGGGGCCATCGTCCGCCACCTCATACAGCCATTCGCTATACATGCCCTCCGGGTAGGCATGATGGCAGCGCACTGTTCCGTCGGGCTCCACAAGGCACCAGAAGTCCTCCGACCAGTCAATCCACAGCGCACCGTCGATCATACCCTGATAGCCATCATATCCATGGTCCTTGATACCGCTGATCACCACCTGCCCCAGCCTGTTGATGATCGCGCTGATTTCATCATCCTCCAGAAAGCCGACCTGGGCATAGCCGTCCACAAAGCTGGATACCCAGTCAAACTGCACCTCGATCACGATATCGCCAGCCGTGTTGAGATAGCCCCACAAGCCTTCCTCCGTGTAATAGGGAACCATACCCTCGCTGACTTCTGCGCCATAGTCCACATACACGCCTTCGGGCAGGGACACCACACCTTTGCCGATTTCGATCAGCTCGCATCCGGCAGGGCCTTTTCTATCTGCGACGACAAAGCCCTGATCGATCCCCCAATCATACAGACCCGTGCTGCTGTATTCCAGCGGTACCACAACCTTCCCTGTGGCGCGTTCAGCCAGGCCGTTCAACGCATATTCATCACTGACAAGGATATAGGGCGTGTCGCACCAGACATAGCATTCCGTCCAGTTCAAGCCGGAAAAGTACCTGTTGGGAATACTGAACCAGCCCATCCTGAACTCTTCATCTTCACGCCGCCACACAAGGTAGATCGCCCCCTCATCCCAGCAGACCACGTCATCCACCAGGTATTCGGGTTCCAGCAAAAACGCTCCTGTTTCGTCGATAACTCCCTGCGAGGGCGTGTTCGCATGAGCATGCTCCGTCATATCCACAATGGCGCAGCCCCCGTGGAAATGGTACGCCCGTTCATACCTCGGTTCAATCCCCCATGCCCCTTGCGCATCAATATACCCCCACAGACCCGTTTCGGGGTCGCTGGCCGGCCAGAGCGTCGTTTCCGCGCTTGCGGCGGCGCACCATCCCAGCAGTGCAAGCACCAGCACAAGCATCCTCTTCATGAGCGCATCCTCCTTGGTTTCTTCTCTGCCCACATAACGATTCTGCGGCCCGAATTCATGCCAAAAAAGCCAAATTTAGCCTGATTTTTTGTCTGTTTAAAAATTCTTTCATAAAAGCCTATTTATAATGAAGGAAAGGGCTTTTCTTTTGGCGCCGAAAGTGATATAATGGATATGCTGGGGAGAATGGTATTTTCCCGTATCCCAGTGCTTCGAAAACGTTTTTTGGCCCTGTGGAAACAGGGCTTTCCAACCAAGTTTTTGTCTTTCAGGCGAGGTGTACTATGTCAGAAGAACTCGAACTCCAACAGGATCTCGACGCGGCCACTCAGGCCACAGGCGAATATGGCGAGGAGCAAATCCAGGTGCTGGAAGGCCTGGAGGCCGTCCGCAAGCGTCCGGGTATGTACATCGGCTCCACCGACGCGCGCGGCCTGCACCATCTGGTGTATGAGATCGTCGATAACTCCGTCGACGAGGCCCTGGCAGGCTTCTGCAAGCGCATTGATGTGACGCTGCATAAGGACGGTTCCGTGTCCGTGAAGGACGACGGACGCGGCTTCCCCGTGGGCATCCATCCCAAGATGGGCCGCCCGGCGGTGGAGGTCTGCCTCACTGTGCTCCACGCCGGCGGCAAGTTCGGCGGCGGCGGCTACAAGGTGTCCGGCGGATTGCACGGCGTGGGCGCCTCGGTGGTGAACGCGCTGTCGAAATCCCTGACCGTCACCGTGCATCAGGATGGCAAAATCCATCAGCAGGAGTATGCCCGCGGCAAGTACCTGTACGATCTCAAGGTGATCGGCGAGACCGACGTGACCGGCACCATCATCCGTTTCACGCCCGATATCATCTCCGAGGACAACCCGGACGGTATTTTCGAGGTCGGCGTGACCTTCGAGCATGACGTGCTCAAGAAGCGCCTGCGGGAGATGGCCTTCCTCAACAAGGGCATCCGTATCGTGTTCACCGATGAACGGGGCGAGGAACCCATCGTCCACGATTATTATTACGAGGGCGGCCTGAAGGAGTTCGTCAAGTACCTCAACCGCAACAAGGAAGTGCTCTTCCCCGAGCCCATCTACACCGAGGGCATCAAGGACGGCGTGCTGGTCGAGGTCGCGATGCAGTACAACGACTCCTATAACGAGAACATCTACCCCTTCGTCAACAACATTGCCACGCCCGACGGCGGCACCCACCTGACCGGCTTCACCACGGCTCTGACCAGCGCCATCAACGATTATGGCCGTAAATACCGCGTGCTGCGCGACAACGAGCCCAACCTCAAGTCCGAGGACGTGAAGGAAAGCCTCACCGCCGTGGTCTCCGTGAAGATGGAGGACCCCCAGTTTGAGAGCCAGACCAAATCCAAGCTGGGCAGCGGCCATGTGCGCGGCATCGTGAACGACCTGGTGAAGGAGGAGCTGTCCACCTACCTGGAGGAGAATCCCCCCATTGCCCGCGCCATCGTGGAGCGCTGCGTGAGCGCTCAGCGCGCCCGTGAGGCGGCCCGCAAGGCCCGCGAGGCCACCCGCCGCAAGACCGTGCTGGAGAGCGCTTCCCTGCCCGGCAAGCTGGCGGACTGCTCCGAGCGCGACCCCAGCAAGTGCGAAATCTTCCTCGTCGAGGGTGACTCCGCAGGCGGCAGCGCCAAGGAAGGCCGTGACCGCCATTTCCAGGCGATCCTCCCCCTGCGCGGCAAGATCCTCAACGTGGAAAAGACCCGCCTGGACAAGGCCCTGGGCAACCAGGAGATCAAGTCCATGCTGACGGCCTTCGGCTGCGGCTTCGGCGATGAATTCGATGAAACCAAGCTGCGTTACCACCGCATCGTCTGCATGACCGACGCGGACGTGGACGGCGCACATATCCGCATCCTGATGCTGACCTTCTTCTATCGCTACATGCGTCCGCTGGTGGAAAAGGGCTATGTCTACGCCGCCATGCCGCCGCTGTACAAGGTCACCAAGGGCAAGTTCGAGAAGTACGTCTACAACGACGAGGAGCTGCAGGCCCTGCTGGACGAGATCGGCCGCGAGCCCAAGCCGGAGATTCAGCGCTACAAGGGCCTGGGCGAAATGTCCGCCGAGCAGTTGTGGATGACCACCATGAACCCCGAGACCCGCACGATGATGCGCATCACCCCCGAGGACGCTGCCGAGGCCGACCAGATCTTCACCCTGCTCATGGGCGACCAGGTCGAGCCGAGACGCAAGTTCATCGAGGAGAATGCTGACCTCGTCAAGGACTTGGATATTTAATTCGGAATTATGAATTCGGAATGCGGAATTAAGTTTGTGAAACGCAAACACCGCACACCCGCAGACGGACACTCTAAATTCCGAATTCCGCATTCCGAATTTATTTCACCCGCCCGCTTTAAAGGGAGAAAATAACGATGATTAATGACAAGCTTATCCCGGTCAATCTGGAACAGGAGATGAAGAAGTCCTTCATTTCCTACGCCATGGCCGTTATCATTGACCGTGCGCTGCCCGATGTGCGCGACGGCCTCAAGCCCGTGCACCGCCGCATTCTGTACGATATGGCCGAGCTGGGCATGACCCCGGACAAGCCCTACCGCAAGTCCGCCCGTCTGGTCGGCGACGTGCTGGGTAAGTTCCACCCCCATGGCGATTCCTCCGTGTATGACGCCATGGTGCGCCTGGCCCAGCCCTTCAACATCCGCTACACGCTGGTGGATGGCCAGGGCAACTATGGCTCCATCGACGGCGACGGCGCTGCGGCTATGCGTTATACGGAAGCCCGTATGTCCAAGCTGACCCCCTATCTGCTGGAGGGCATCGAGAAGGACACCGTTGACTTCTACCCCAACTTCGACGAGACCCTCATGCAGCCCGCTGTACTGCCTGCCCGCTTCCCCAATCTGCTGGTGAACGGCTCCAGCGGCATCGCTGTCGGCATGGCGACCAACATCCCGCCTCACAATCTGGGCGAGGTGATCGACGGTGTCATCTGCATGATCGACAACCCGGAGTGCACCATCGACGATCTGATGGAGCACATCAAGGGCCCGGACTTCCCCACCGGCGGCATCATCCTGGGCCGCAGGGGCATCCGCGAGGCATACTACACCGGTCATGGCCGCATCGAGGTGCGCGCCAAGACCAACATCGAGCAGATGCCCAACAACCGCTGCCGCATCGTCGTGACGGAGATCCCCTACCAGGTCAACAAGGCCAAGCTGGTGGAGAAGATCGCCGAGCTGGTGCACGAAAAGCGCGTGGAGGGCATCAGTGACATCCGCGATGAGTCCGACCGCGAGGGCATGCGCATCGTCATCGAGCTGAAGAAGGATGTGTATCCCCAGGTCGTGCTGAACTTCCTGTACAAGCACACCAGCCTCCAGGAGACCTTCGGCGCGAACATGCTGGCCCTGGTCAATGGACAGCCCAAGGTGCTGCCCCTGCGCGACATGGTATACTACTATCTGGAGCACCAGAAGGATGTCGTCACCCGCCGCACCAAGTTCGAGCTGAACAAGGCCCAGGCCCGCGCCCACATCTTGGAGGGCCTGCTCAAGGCGCTGGATCACATCGACGAGATCGTGTCCATCATCCGTTCCAGCAAGGACACTGCCACCGCGAAGGCCGCGCTGATCGAGCGCTTCGATTTTTCCGAGAAGCAGGCCCAGGCCATTCTGGATATGCGTCTGGCCCGCCTGACCGGTCTGGAGCGCGACCGTTTGCAGTCCGAGTACGACGACCTGCAGGTGGAGATCACCCGTTTGCAGGGCATCCTGGCGGACGAAGCCAAGCTGATGGATGTCATCAAGACCGAGATTCTTGCCATCAAAGAGAAATTCGCCGACAAGCGCCGTACCGAGCTGACCACCATCGACGGCGAGATCGACGTGGAGGACCTCATCGCCGAGGAGGACATGGTCGTCACCATGACCAAACAGGGCTACATCAAGCGCATCACCAAGAGCACCTACCGCAGCCAGAATCGCGGCGGACGCGGCGTATCCGGCATGACCACCAAGGATGAGGACTACGCGGTGCAGATGCGCGTTGTGGGCACCCATGACGAGATTATGTTCTTCACCAACCTGGGCCGCGTGTACATGATCAAGTGCTACCAGATCCCCGAGGCCGGCCGTCAGGCCCGCGGCACGGCGATGGTGAACCTGCTTCAAATTGGCTCGGGCGAAAAGGTCACCCGCATCGTGCCCGTGCCCAAGGGCAGCGATGTATCGGAGCACAACATCGTTATGGCCACCCGCGAGGGCATGATCAAGAAGACCCGCTACGACGAGTTCCGCAACCTGCGCAAGAATGGCCTGATTGCCATCGTCCTCAAGGAAGGCGACGAGCTCATCGGCGTGGAGCTGACCAGCGGCGATGACGAGATCCTTCTGGGTACCCGCAAGGGCATGTGTATCCGCTTCAGCGAACGCCACATCCGTCCCCTGGGCCGCTCCTCCATGGGCGTGAGGTCCATGAAGCTCGCCGAGGGCGATGAGGTGATCGATATGGCGCCCATTGAGGATGGCGCCACCGTGCTGGCCATCACCGAGGGCGGCTACGGCAAGCGCACCAACCCGGACGAATACCGCGAGCAGGGCCGCAACGGCAAGGGCATCCGCGCCATCAACCTGACCGAGAAGACCGGCGATCTGGCCGCGCTGCTGCTGGTGCATGAGGAGGAGGACATCCTGCTCATCACCGACGATGGCACGATCATCCGCACCCCCGCCGCCGATGTGCGCCTGTGCGGCCGCACCACCCAGGGTGTGCGCGTGATGAAGCTGCAGGAGAGCAGCAAGGTTATCGGCGTGGCGCGCGCGGAGTCGGAACCCGACCGGCAGAAGGAAGAAGAGGTTGGCGCGAGCGAAATCGCCGCAGAGGTGAACGGCGAGGAAGTTACCGATGCCTCTCCCGAAACAGATACCACCCCCGAACTTTGATAACGGTACAGCCCGGTATGCGTAATGCATGCCGGGCTGATCTCATCTGTGGAGGACGCACCATGCTAAGCGACTACCTGACTGCCAAACCCACCTTGGAAGCGCCGCGCCTCATCCTGCGCCCGCTGGTGCCGGAGGACGTGCCCTCCCTGCGCCGCTGGCTGGCCCGGGACGCGGTTTACACCTACTGGGGCCGCCCAGCCAGCAAGGGCGAGCGCGAGCCGGAGCTGCTGTTCATCGACCCGCGCCCGTGGGTGAAGCGCAAACCCAACCCGGATTTCAAGTGGGGCGTAGCGCTGCGTCAGGCCGACGGCGACCGTCCGGCAGGCGCTGTCATCGGCGAGGTCTTCATCTTCGACATCGAAAACAGCCGCATGGCCAGCGTGGGCTACCGCTTCGATCCCGAACTATGGGGCCAGGGGTACGCCACTGAGGCCCTGACAGCTGCCGTGCGGTTCATCTTTGAGCACACGGAGCTTGACCGCCTCCACGCCACAGCGGATGTGCGCAACATTGCCTCCAACCGGGTGCTGGAGAAATGCGGCTTCATCCACGAGGGTACCATCCGCCATGGAAAGATGGTCTCCACATACTGCGATTATCATATCTGGGGCATGCTCCGGGAGGACTGGGCTGCCCATCAGGAGGATTAAACCATGTTCTACGATCTCTACACCAGTCTGCTGAAAATGCATGACACTTTCCGCCCGGCAGACACGGACGTGCACCTGTCCATTGACTACACCGCCCCCACCCTGACCGAGCTGCGGGAGAAGTATGCCCTTGCCGCCATTGCAGGCGACGGCGATCCATTTGATCGGGCCGTCCGCCTCATGGACTGGCTCACCACGCATGTTCGCCACGACGGCGACTGCAACCCGGAGGGCAGCCGCTGCGCCCTAACGGCCCTTGAATACGCCTTTGATAAGGCGGACAGGGGCGTCAACTGTGCCTGGCTGGCCACAACGCTGAGCGAATGCCTGCTGAGCCTTGGCATCGCCGCCCGCACGATGTACATCATGCCCTTTGCCCCCTATGATTGCGACAACCATGTGGTAACCCATGCCTGGACGGGTACCCAGTGGGTCATGCTTGACCCCACAACCAACTGCTACGTGCGGGACAAGGAAGGGCATCTGCTGGATGTGTTTGGTCTGCGCGCCCTGCTGGCTGATCAGCAGGAGGTGGTGTTCAACGACGCGCTGCGCTATAACGGCAATCCCTACAACGCCCAGGAACACCGTGATTATCTGGCGAAGGACCTGTTCTGGTTTCAGACCGCAGAAGCCAGCGGCAGCTCTGACAGCCGCCAATTGACCATCGCCCCCGAGGGCTATGATCCCCACAAGCGCGATGTGCTGAACATTCAATACCGCATGCGCGTGCAGGGCGATGCGCCGTGGCTGCACAGCTGGTTGGAGATCACAAAAGCTTCCGTGCCTGTGTTCTGCTCGGTTGAGGACATGAAAAAAGCACCATAATCCCATATCAAAACGGGAGCACTCCGGCGTTCATCGTCAGGTGCTCCCGTTTGCATTATTCCATTCCGTCGCCGGCTCTTTGCAGCTCTGCGCCATCGCCGTAGACCACCAGGTCGTCCGTCCAGCTGGCGTCGTTCATCAGCCGCCAGCATTCCTCCCCGCCGGAGGTATCGGTCATGACCATCAGCGTTGCACCGGTGGCAAAGCACAGCGTCAGATCGCCCAGGTGATTCACCAGCGCGCTTTGCACCGTGAGGCCCGTCAGGTCGCCCGCGAGGCGTTCAAGGCATTCATCCATGCGGTTTGCGCCGGGCTCGTCCGATCGGAAATCCTCGGGGATGCAGTCCTCCTCGCAGCCCATGGCGCGCCACAATTCCCACATCTTTTCCGAGGGCTGGTACACATCGTTGCGGGCCAGCAATATCGCGCCGTTTTCCGTCAGCCGGTAGTAGCACTGGATGCGCAGCTCATAATCGCCAAAGGATACCAGCAGCATGTCCGCTACGCGGGAAACAGCCGTCACACTCTGGCTGATCAGGCAATTCAGGCGCGTTTGGACAAGGGTGAGTTCGGATATGTTCATGGCTTTCCTTTCGATAGAAAGGGGCGCGCCCGGTCAGCGGGAACGCCCCTGCATGGTTTGATGATTACTTGCCGTCAAAGGCATTCAGCACAGCCTCGGCCATGCCGTCACGCTCGCACTTCTGCTTGTGACGTACGGGCAGGGCGCGCAGCGCCTTCACCTGCTCAGGCACCTTCATGCCGGAGACCTTCTCCAGCATCTCGGAGCACTCGAAGGCGTCCAGGCCCTCCACTGCCTCCTTGCCCTCCACGGCGGAGAGCACATCGGCGGCAAACTTGTAGGGACTGGCGGTGGATACGACCACGGTCACGGTGGTGTCGCCGGTCTGATCGCGATATTCGCGCAGCACGTGGCTGGCCACGGCGGTGTGGGTATCCATCAGGTAGTGATCCTGCTTAAAGCGGGTACGGATCTCCTTGGCGCACTGCTGATCATCGCAGTAGCCCGCGGCAAAGACGCTGTTCATCCACTCCTGACGCTGCTCGCCGATGCAGTAGGACTGGCTCTCCTTGAGCTGCTTCATCCAGACGCTGATCAGCTCGCCATCGCGATCCGCACATTCAAACAGCAGACGCTCGAGGTTGGAGGAGATCAGGATGTCCATGGAGGGGGAGGTGGTCTTGAAGAACTGGCGGCGCGTATCGTAGGTGCCGGAGCGGAAGAAATCCGTCAGGACGTTGTTGCGGTTGGAGGCGCAGATGAGCTTGCCCACGGGCAGACCCATGCTGCGGGCATAATAGGCCGCCAGGATGTTGCCGAAATTACCGGTGGGAACGACGAAGTTCACCGGATCACCCACGGAGATGGCGCCGGCATTGAGCAGATCGGCATAGGCGCTGAAATAGTACACAATCTGCGGCACGAGGCGGCCGAAGTTAATGGAGTTGGCAGAAGAAAGCACCTTGCCCTTCTCATGGACGGCCTTGTTGAACGCATCGGAGGAGAAGAGGGTTTTCACACCAGTCTGAGCGTCATCAAAGTTGCCGTTGATGGCGATGACGTGGGTGTTGTCGCCGCCGGTGGTGGTCATCTGGAGCTTCTGCACATCGCTGACGCCATCGGTGGGATAGAACACCGTGCAGGAGGTGCCGGGCACATCCTTGAAGCCCTCCAGGGCCGCCTTGCCGGTATCGCCGGAGGTCGCCACCAGGATGGACACCTCGCGCTCCTCGCCGTTCTTGCGGGCAGAGAGCGTGGTCAGGTGGGGCAACAGCTGAAGCGCCATATCCTTGAAGGCCAGCGTCGGGCCGTGGAAGAGCTCCAGCACCCAGGTGTCGTCATCGAGCTTTTTCATGGGCGCGATGGCAGGATCGTCAAACTTCTTCTCATCATAGGCCGCAGCCAGCGCCGCGTCGATCTCGGGGATGGAGAAATCCTCAAGGTAGGTACGCAGGATGGTGGACGCACGCTGACGGTAATCCATCGACGCCAGCTCGGTCAGCTTCTTATGGGAGACCGGCGGGAACATCGCCGGAACGTAGAGGCCGCCATCGGGCGCCAGGCCGTAGAGGATCGCCTGAGAGGCCGTAACGGCTGCACCGCCGCGGGTAGAGAAGAAAGACATGGTATCACACTCCAATTTTATTGACTGCGCCAATGCGCCTGCTGGTCTTGATCAACACAGGCACAAAGTCCTGTGCTGGTAAAGGCCAGCCGCTTTTGTATACAAAGCAAAATGTAAAGGAAACGGGGCAGCGGCGCAATAGACCTGCTGCCCCGTTCAGTTGTTCAACCGAAATCAGATGATGTAGCCCTTCGCGAAATCGGGCAGAGTCTCGGGATCAGCGCTGACGGACAGCACGAAGGTCACGTCATGCTTCTGGCCATACTCCTCCAGGGAGGTGAAGAACCAGTCGGCTTCGGTGATGTCGATCTTGACCAGCTTGAGGAAGGCATCGACGAAGATGGTGCCGATGTCATAGTTGCTGGCCAGCATGCCGCCCAGGAAGCCCAGGAACATCTCCGCGCTGGCAACGTGATAATCATTCACGTTCACAAAACGAACGGCGCGGTCGATTTCATACATGTAGCTGTTGTCCTTATCCAGGAAAACCACGTTGCTGGCAGAGGTCTTGGCAGTATCATTGGTCATATCGATGAGCCGCTTGGTCTTGCCGGAACCCTTCTTGCCTGCGATGATCTTAATCATGGGAAAACGCCTCCTTGTGTGAGAATAATCTCTGGAATTGATTATAAACCATTTTGGTCAAAGATGCAATCCCTGTACAGAAGATTCCTGCTTTTTGGGTGAACTTTTTCCCAGATGCCGCGGGTATCGCTGTACGATGAGCGGATGTTATGTCCGTTCATCTTCTTGATTCGTCATTTTCCCCAATAATTCCTGCCTGGTGAGGCGAGGAAGTACACGCTTTGTACAACCGGGGATGGTCGGGTCGATGCCGCACACGGCGGCGTACTCGCACCACTCGCAGGCCGACCAGTCGCCAATGGCGGCGGGGCTGACGGAGATATCGCCCTCCCGCATACCGTCGGCCAGCATGGCGGCCACCTCTTTGGTGTGCTCCAGGAGGGCCTGCATCTCCTCGGGCGTGTAAGCCGGCGCGGTGCTGGAAAGCTTGCCCGTGGGCGTGAAGATGCTGCCCAGCGAGAGGCCGCGCTCCACATCCATGGCGTCGATGACCTCCACATCCGCCAGCATCACGCCCTCCAGCCGCAGCTGTTTGGCAATGGCCTTTTCCGCAGCCTCCTTCACGTCCTCGGCGTCCACCATCGGGTCCTTGACCGTGAAGTAGAACGCTCCTGCCGCCTCGCCCTTCAGGCCCTGAGAGGCAGCCTGCAGGTACAGCATCAGCTGGAGCTGCAGGCCGTACCACAGCCGCGTCGGGTCAATATCGCGCTTGCTGGACTTGTAGTCAATCACCCTCAGATACACGCCCTTGTCGCCCTGCCAGCGGTCGATGCGGTCGATCTTGCCGCGCAGGGCAATACGCCGTCCATCCTTCAGGGTGAGCACCACCGGAGGCAGTCCGCCCTCCTCGCCAAAGACGACCTCCTCGCCGATGGTGGTGAAGCGGCTGTTCCTCGCATGCCGGGTGAAGAGCCACGCGGCGCGCTTCACCGTGCGGACATAGCGCTCGCCCTGCAACCGCTGTGCGGGGGTATCGCCCAGGGGGCCCTCGGCCCATTCCGCCGTCAGCGGCGCAAGGACGCTGTCCATCAGCCGATCAACCTCATCCTCCGGCAGCTCCGGCCAGTCAGGACGCTGCATGGCGGCATGGGCATAGCCCTGCAGGGCGGCATGGTAGAAATCACCCGCATCATTGGCCTCAAAGGCGTAGGCCTCGCGCTTGACAGGCTTGAGACCATAATCCACATAGTGCTGATAAGGGCATTGCGCAAAGCGCTCCAGGCGGCTGATGGACACCTTGTCCTGCGTGAAGAGTCGCCGCGTCTGCTCCAGAGTGAGCCTCCCCTGTCCGACCTGCGCGTTGAGATTGGCGATCACCGTGCGGATGCGCTCATGCCATTCGGGGCTCTGCCACAGATATCGCAGCGCGTCCGCCCAGGCAGGATCAAGGGCCTCCGTTTCGCCCTCCGCCATGGCACGCAGGCGCAGCGCCAGCCCGTCCAGCGCCATCTGGGGCGACAGGGGCGGCTCATCCATGCCGTCCGCCATCACGCCGCCGGTGATCACAAGGCCCGGAAAAAGCGCCTTCATGTCATCAATCATGCCGGAGGGACGCAGCGCCGTACCATCCTGCCCACCCTGAGAGAAGGTCACCAGCAGCCTTTCTCGCGGCAGCGCCACCGTGCGGTAGAAATCCGACTGGCGCAGGGCAGCCGTCTCCTGACGGGTCAGGCCGATGGCTCGGTGCATCGCATCGGAAAGCTGACGGCGCTCGTTCTCCGTGATGAGGCTGTCCATGGTGCTGCCCAGCACGCCGTCCTGCATGCCGCAGAGGATCAGCGCATCGATGCGCCCGGTCATCAGGTGGCCCGCCTCGCCCAGCATCACCGCATCGGGCTGAGGCGGCAGACTGCTGATGACCGCGCCGGTCAGGCCCGATTCCACAAAGCGGGCGATATCCTTCATCGCCGCACGATGCTCCCCCAGGAGCGCGTGGAGCTGATCCAGCAAATCCATCACGATTTGCCACACCTGGCGATTCTGCGCCGCCTCGGCTGCCATGCCGCGCTGCAAAAGAGCCTCCTCGCGGGAGAGCAGGGCCTCATAGGCTTGCACATCCTCCAGGAGCTGAAACACCGCCTCCACGGACTGCGCGGCGGTCTTCGCCTGACGCAGTCTGTCCCGCAGCGCCTCCACCGGCGCGACGAGCCTGCCCCGCAGCGCCTCCATCTCCCCGGCATTGTCGCCGCGAGTGAAGGGTTTGAGCCACTTATTCCGGTTGACGCCATGAGAGATGGCATAATTCTCCAGCGCATGCGCCTCGTCGATGGCGATGGGCGAAAAGCCGCTCTTGGCCATGGTGAAAACATCCTGAACGGCGTAATTTCCCGTCGCGCACCGCAGCGCCCCCACCAGCAGACGACACAGGCCGTGGCGCAGCGCGCTGTCCTTGCGGGCAACATAATGCGGAATGCCCGCCGCCCTCAACGTCACCGAGAGGATGCCCGGCATGGACGCGCTCTCCGCCATCGAGACGACCATGCGCTGCCAGGGCATGCCCTCGTCATGCCAGGCACGCAGCCTTTGGGCGATATGCGCCGCCTCGGCATAGGGATTAGCAGCGGCATGCACCATCACACCGCTGCTCTCGCCCTCAAAGGGGATGGCCTGCCGAGTGAAGAGATGCTTTTCCAGATGGGACAGGGCCGGACTGCGGCCGATCTCCCGCGCAGGCAGATAGCGCCACTGCACGTCGATATCACGCTCACCAAGGCGCTCCATCAGCTCTGCGGCACTGCGGCGCTGGGTCAGGAAGATTCGACCATCCGCCGCCTCCCGGCTGTCCATGGTCATGGTGACAGTCACGCCAGGGCAGATCGCTGCCGCCTCCGCCAGCAGATCGCACAAGGGCTGGGGCAGCACGTCAAAGCCGTACACAAACAGGTGCACGCCCTCCATCACACCGCTCACACGCAGCCTGCGGACGGTCTCCCGCTGCTGCATGGTCTCATCCGCAAAGCGTCCCTCGATCACGCCGAGATACGTCTTCCAGATGAGGGCAAGGTCGGCCTCCTTGGCCTTGAAGGCACCCTTCGCGCTGCTCTCCGCATGCTCCTGCAGCGCCTCCGGCGTGAGCCCTGACCGCTGGAAGTCCGCCATCAGCACGCTCAGCTTGTCCGGCAGCCCCGGCGTAAGCGCCACGCGCTTGTAGTACGTCATTTCGTCCTGGGCAATGGTCAGCGCCTGCGCAATGGCCATGCTGCGCCCACGATCATCCAGAGGCGCAAGGCCGCTGTATCCGCCATACTCCCGGATGCGGCGCGTAAGCCTGCGCGGCGAGAGCACATCGATATCGATCAGGCCCGGCAGGGCAAGGCCCTCCACCAGCTCGCGCTCAGCCTGCAGGGTGTACTGCTCCGGCACGAGCAATATCACGCGCTCGCCCCGCCTGCGGCACGCATCGATCTCCGGCAATAAATACGGCAGGAGCTGACCCGCACGGGCGCCCCAGATCCTCACAGCAGGCATCGGCGGATTCCTCCTTTCAGCTAAGCAGAATCATTTCTTCTATTATATCACACATTGACGCGCCGTGCCAACCGTGTTATCATCACCATGGATCAATATTGATAAAGGAGCCACCCTATGAACACCCGCGAACAGCGTTTCAACTGTCCCGTGGCTGCCCGGTGCGGCGGCTGCCAGCTCTCCAGGATGAATTACCAGGAGCAGCTGCGCCATAAGCAGCAGAAGGTCGAACAGCTCCTCTCCGGCCTGTGCCCCGTGGAACCCATCATCGGCATGGAGAACCCTTTCCACTACCGCAACAAGGTGCACGCCGTGCTCTCGGTGGATAAGCGCGGCACGCCCATCAGCGGCGTGTATGCCATGGGGACGCACCGCGTTGTCCCGGTCAGGAGCTGCCTGATTGAGGACAGGCGCGCCGACCGCATCATCCAGACCATTGTCGCCATGCTGCCCAAATTCAAGCTGCGTATCTACAACGAGTACACGCATCGCGGCTTCCTGCGCCATATCCTCATCCGCACGGGCGAGAAAACCGGGCAGATCATGGTGGTGCTGGTGGCGACCTCCCTTGAATTTCCGGGAAAGAAGGCTTTCGTCGCCGCGCTTGTGGAAAAGCACCCGGAGATCACCACCATCGTCCTCAACCTTAACCAGCGCGAGACCAGCATGGTGCTGGGCAAGAAGGAAACCATCCTCTACGGCCCGGGCTTCATGGAGGATGAGCTGTGCGGCAAGCGCTTCCGCATCAGCCCGCAGAGCTTCTACCAGGTCAACGCCAAGCAGACGGAGGTGCTCTACCGCAAGGCCATCGAGTACGCCTCCCTCACCGGCAGAGAAACCCTGCTGGACGCCTACTGCGGCACGGGCACCATCGGCCTTTGCGCCTCCGACGGCGTGAAATCCCTCATCGGCGTGGAGCTGAACGCCGACGCCGTGCGCGACGCGAAAGAAAACGCCCGCCTGAACACCGTCACCAACGCGAAGTTCGTCTGTGATGACGCTGGCCGCTTCATGGTCAAGATGGCTCGGGACGGCTTCCCTCTGGACGTGCTCATCATGGACCCTCCCCGCGCCGGCAGCGACGAGAAGTTCCTCTCCTCCGTTCTGACGCTGATGCCCGAGCGCATCGTGTACGTCTCCTGCAACCCGGAGACGCTCGCCCGGGACGCCGCCTTCCTGGTCAAGGGCGGGTATAAGGCGGTCAAGGCCGTGCCGGTGGATATGTTTCCTTGCACGGAACATGTGGAGACGGTCATGCTTTTGTCCAGGCAAGAAGCCCGATGATACCATAGGATGGAAAAGGCCATCGAGGAGGTACTCAGGCGCTTAGACATGATCCGCCGCATTGACGTTTATGGTACGCTTAAAAACTGCTACACCCTGTAAGACAGATCTGCTCGTATTTCCAACTGCCGCCGCTCCAGTTTTCGCAGAATGATCTGAGGTCCCGGTTTCATCAGAAGGTGAATTGTCGAGTGCAGGCGGGGGAGATGTAAGCATATATGAATACGGCGCTTCGGTTTGATTGCCGGAGCGCCCTCGTTTATCATATAAACAACTGCCAATTATCCTTCGTAAAACGTCCGTTGACAAACGTGCTTTTCGCTAATCCACTCTTATCTGCACGCTGTACGGCACGAATGATTACCTTTGTCGTTTCAACAACCAACTCAGAAGCAAGAGCCTCCTCTACCGGCATAAAGATAGCTTCATCGTTCTCACAGCCGTCAGAAGCTGGCGTTCCAGAGACATAAGCAGCACTGAAAATACACCACACTTCCTTTTCTGTGAAGCGAACAGCAA
Organism: Clostridia bacterium; assembly: GCA_017481825.1. Lineage (GTDB taxonomy): Bacteria > Bacillota > Clostridia > Christensenellales > Aristaeellaceae > UBA11524. The sequence continues at coordinate 18,854 of JAFUOR010000153.1, read as the reverse complement.
CCAATTTTTCTGCATTAACTGTCACATTCGTTTCTTCGAGCACTTCGCGTTCCGCTGTGCGCTGTGGCATTTCCAGCAGTTCGCTGAAACCTCCCGGAATCAAGTATTTTCCTTTTACTGCACCATACGTGTGTTTGACAAGCAAAACACAGCCCTCGTGAATAACAACGCAACTTGCTGACAAAAGCCTGTTATTCTCCATGAAAAAGCCCTCCTGATTCCTTGGCAGTCCAATAACATTACAGCGTATTTCAGCCCCGTATACTGCACTATTCATGTACCAATTTTCACAGGCACCACGCTGTCCGACACACGGGTTATGATATCCACATTCCATTCCCGGGCCTCCAACAGGAGCGCGCAGCATCCCTGCTGGTACACTATTTTTCTTGCAAAGCCTTATATGTTATCCCTTTTGTGCCGCTGACAGCAGAGCAGGGAGGGTGTGTGATTATAAGATCGTACACCCTCCCTTTTCATATACAGGCCAGAGCAACTGGTTTGATAGACAAACCAGGCCCCGCCATATCCTATCATCCAATCTGTTCCAGAATGGTAGGATCCTTGATCTTCTGATCTTCGGCAGAGAGGAGAACTTTGGAGATGATCTCCGCCGTTTTGGGATCGTCATCCGCAAAGGGCAGGAACAGCTTGCCGCGATGCTGGGAATGAACAGGCAGCACGGAGAGCATCGTGCCGCCGCGCTGGTGCACCACGCCGCTACCCAGATGAACGCTGTACTTCGCCAGCTGGCCATCAATGAAGGCATGGCTGTTTTCAATGCGCACGTTGCTCAGGCGGAACAGCGGCAGCGTGAAGGCGAGGAGCGCGCCGCGCATCTCGATGGTAGAATGGCTGCTCTCGGGATCGACGCCGCCTGCGTGGGCCACGCTGACCGCCAGATCAACGTCACGCATGACCTCAGAAAAGAGAATATCCGGCACCTCGCTGATGGTCAGGAGCTTGCCTGTTTTGCGGTCAAGGAAGGCCACATGCTCCAGTGTGGGCGCTTCGATATCCGCAGGGGAAAACCAGTCGGCTATCGCCCAGATGGTGGCCACGATGTTCTCCTGATAGAAGACCTTCTGCAACCCCGCCTCCGCATCGGCGATCCACCGTCGGGTCTTGAGGCATGCCAGCGTGCGCGCAGGCTGCAATTGATGCCCGGCGTAACGCAGAGACGTGGTGCGTCCGACCTCCTCGGGAGTCTTGATGTACAGCTCACGGAAAACCTGACGGAAGGGCTGGATGATCCTGTCTGCAAAGAGCTTCTGCTGGAAGGGCAGCCACTGCTTTGCCTGCCAGAGGTGGAAGGGATGGGCGATGATCATTTCATCCGCAGCGTCCAGCTGAATGGCAGCGCCCTGGGCGTCGGTCAGGGTATGCCCGTCGGTGAAGCCAAAGCCATCTCCCCGGCGGAACACCACCTTCGCCAGCATCGGCGCGATAACCGGGTTGGCCATCAGCGCGGCGATCTCCCCTGCCGTGAAGACGGCGGAGCTTTCCATGGCCTCCTCCAGCATCCGTCTGGCACGGCGCTGCTGCTCAACAAGCTGCTTCTTCATCTCGTTCAGGCGCAGGATGTGCTCATGCTTTTTGAGCTTTGCAGGGATGCTCTTGAGGAGCTTTCCGTTCTTTTCGCAAAGGACAAGCGCTGCACCCTGTCCATCCACCGCCAGACGGACGGTCACATCATCAATAGCATAGGGCTCGAACAATGCGTTGTTTTCCTCCGTCAGGCGCGTCTCCATGCGCAGCGTCAGACGCATCGCATCGGAATATCCGGCGTTCATGGCGAGGTTGGCCAGGGCGATCTCCACGCTGGTCTTCTCGCTGGCAGCACGCTGGGCGCCGAAGGAGCGGCTTTCCTTGAGGAACTGCTGTAAATAGAGGTAGCGCTCCTGCACATCGCCTTCCCCGCGCAGAGGGATGAGCGGATAGGCCATCAGCAGATCCTTGTTGCGCTTGGCGATGACCTCAGCCTTGACGGCGTCCGGGTCAAAACGGCCAAGGACGGCATCGGCGTACTTACGCGCGCGGGCATGCTTGGCGCCGGAGGTGATATACTTGGCCGCATCGTAGACCATGTCGAACCGCTTTTCGCCCAAGGCCTCGTAAGCGCTGCGGAACCATGCGATGTCAAAGGCGCCATTCTTCAGCTCATCTGCGGACAGGGGTGTATAGCGGGCAATCCGGGCAAAGCGCACATCGTCGAACTCGTCGTTCATATGGGCCATGAAATAGTACGCGGCAGACTGGAAGCCGGGCATATCAAGGGCTTCGCTGACCAGGCCGATCCATTCCGGGCTGTAAAGCGCCGCTTCAATCAGACGCTGATTGGAGATGCCGCGCGCCTTCACCATCTGGCGGAGGCCCTCAGCGGTGTCCTCTGGTTCGGGGACGCAGGCAATCAGCAGCTGGCAGAGGTTCGTGGTACGGCTGCTCGCATTTGCACCGTAGAAGTAGTAGCCATCGCTGCGGACGAGCTTGTCCTTGCCCAGCGCAGCCAGAATGTCCGCAAAGGCGGACGCACCATGGACGCGGGTCACGCCCTTCACCAGGTGGGAATACTCGCCCGGAGTGTCTCCGCGGCGGATTTCGCCATCGATGATGCGCTGGAGCAGCGGCGTGCACACCTCGTCCGCAAACCGGAGCAGCGCTGCATCGCGCTCGCCCTCGGGCTGCTCGTGGCCCAGATAGAGTTGGAGCGTCTCCCGTGCACGGCGGCTGGCAATGCCATAGCGATCCCGGCGATCAATGTACTGCTGCCCCTGCGCGCGATGCAGCGCAGACAGTCGGGACAGCTGCGTCATGGCATGCTGGGCATCCCGGCAGCCAAAGAGCCATGCATAAACGGCGCGGATGCTTATCAGCCCCTGTGCGCTCGCCCGCAGCACCAATGGCATCGACGGCGTGACATGCCCGGTGGGGCAAATCTGGCTGATAGCGCTGAAGAATGTATGGTATGGATTCACCTGACCGCCATAGATGCCCCGGAGACGGCGCTGGCTTGACTCCTCCAGCAGCAGGCTTGCGTTAAAGGCGCTGGGGAAGCTGTCGTCGCAGTCATAGGTCAGATGGGTCAGGATGACGGAAAAGGCCGGGAGCGTCATGATGGAGGCGGCCACCACCCCCAGGGAGCTCCGCTGGCTGCGCTCAATCCACAGCCGTTTATCCGGAACGCATCGGGCAAGCCAGTTGAGCAGCGAGAGCGCCAATTGATGCCTCTCCTCCGCCGCTACAAAGTGCTTGACCAGCGCAACCAGCACCTGGCAGAGCTGCGTACGAGGCGTACTCTTGGCCGGATGGAGCCGCTCTACATGATAACCCGTGCCAAAGGCCCGCTGCACCTCATCAGCCCAGTCGACCTCTTCGCTGGCATTGATGAGAACGCAGGCCCGCATCAGCCGCTGCGGGTCGTTCATCTTCGCCTCATACCAGTTCTTCCACACCGGGAAGAGATGCACGCCGCCCTCCTGCTGCCGATTGGACAGATGGGGCAGGTTGCACAGCAGCATCTCTTCGCCGTTCCAGTTCTTCACCGCATCGTTGCTGTGGCCCAGGAGGCACTCGGTCAGAGAGGCGATATCCTCCTGTGCCTGCGCCAGGGTGCTCTTGCCCCTGCCCATGATCCTTTTGAGCAGCCCGGCCTTTTTCCCGCTGAGTTCCTGGGGCAGCTGGGCGTCCGGGAAATACAGGGCGTAGGTCCCCAGCGCCCCTTGTAGCGCTTTATCAATCACGGGCTGAGGATGATAGCAGTCCGCCGGAGTGTAGAGGGGTTCCTGCTCATCCTGCTTTTCGCCCAGCTGGCAGCGGATGCTCTCCAACAGGGGCTTTTCCTTGGCTGTCGGCTCCGCCATATCGCTGATGAGGGGTCTGCAGCGTTCCGTCAGTTCCGTGCGCGTCCCGTCCCTGAGCAGCTGATCCATCATGTCCAGGGCCGCGATGCGCTTTTCGTCAGCCTTATCGGCCAGCAGCCGGGACATGGTGGCATGGAGCGCCTCGTCCTCCTGCTGCATCAGCAATTCGATGATGCCGGGCCGCACATCGGCATATTTATAACGCAGCAGGGCCTCCAGCGCCAGATAATCCCCGGCATGCAGGCGAAGCTTCTTCACGCATTCGAGGGCCTTCTTGCGCACGTATTCGCCCTTGTCGCACATCGCGCTGATGAGCACAGAGCGCTGGCGGGGCGTGCGGGGTGTACCGCAGCAATATTGCAGCAGGGAATCTCTGTTGTCAACGGAACATTCCGGCAGCAGGGCGATGGCCTCATCCAGCAGCGCGTCATCCTCCAGCAGCGCAGCGGTGACGACGATGCGCCCGGCAAGGTCGCTCCGATTGATCTGGGCGCTGTGCCACGGGAAAATGCAGGGCGAGAAGGTTTTCTGCTTCCCCACCAGGCTGCGGGCATGCATCAGCTGATCATAAATCGCCCGCGCCTGGGCAGCATCCGCATAATAATCCTGCAAACGGAGCCGCTTGCCGTAATGCGCCGCACTGCTCATGCTTGACAGGAGGCGCGGCGTCAGCCCCGGCAGATAAACCGCCAGCGTATCCAGCTCCTCGGGAAAATGCAGAATGATGCGCTTGCTCAGCCACGAGCCCATTTCCGGCTCGTTCAGGCTGTTCATGAAATAGCCGCAGGTCAACCGCTGATGGTGGGTTCCGTTTTCTGCCAGCGTCCACGCGCGCTCCACAGCCGTCCGCACATCCTGAAAGGCGATTGCCCACAGGGCGATGTGCAGCGCCATGCTGTCCTCGCCGGAGAGGCACTCCTCGCGCAGGCACTCATCCGCCAGGCACTGCCGGATCAGCTGGACGGATTTAGCGCTCACACGCTCCAGATCGCCGGAGTCCTCCGTCATCAGGCCCAGCCACGTACCCACCGCGCGCTTAACAGAGGAGAAGCGGATCAGATCGTTCTCCTCGATCACCTTCAGCAAAATCATGAAGGCCCCGGGCGTACCCATATCGGCGTTCTCGCAGATCACCTGGCGCAGCCCTTCCTGCAGCCGTGCCGCCAGCAGCAGCTTGCCAATCAGCTCATGCATATCGCTGCGGCTGCTCTGAAGCACGCCGCAGATGACCTCGCGCATCAGCACGGCCTTGCCATCGCCCATGAGCATGTCACGGATGATCGCCTCCAGCTGCGCATCGCCCCGGTCAAGCGCGCTCGCGATGCGGCAGACCATCGCTGCATGCTCCTGCTGCCAGGAACTGCTGGACAGGTATGTCTGCACCTCCTCCGGCGCGCTGCCTGAAAGTACGCTGTGCAGATCATAGGGAAGCAGCACATCCTTGGCGAAATGCTGGAGGATCTGCTGAATCTTCGCCGCATAAGCCGAATGCTCCGCCGCACGCATGGAGCGGCGGCTCCACCCCACCGCATAGGGCTGCGTGAGGCAGCGGTCAACCGCATCCAGCGTCTCCTGACGATATGCCTCCGGAATGAACGCGCCGAAAAGCCAGTCCATCCACTTGTCCACATACTCGGAGGGTTTGGCGTATTTGCCGCTTTTCAGCCCCTCGCACAGGGCGTCATACTCCGATGTATCAGCGCTGCGCACGCCATATTGGCCAAGGAACAGCTGGCGTGTCGGACTGACCTTGCCCAGTGCACGGTTGAAGGCGCTGCGCTTTTTCTGCGCGATATCGTCGGTTTTCACCACCTGGGACTGGGGCAGCGCAGCAGCCATCATCGAACGGATGGCGTCAAGATCAATATTCATGGGCTTCCTCCCTTTGCAGTGTGTTACCAGATGCTCCCGGCGAGCATCACCAGGCGGATCAGGGTGAATTCGTCGTTTTCCTGCACATCAAGGGGCGCATCCAGCGCCGTGAGCTCCATCTGGCCATGAAAAACACGGTAGACGCCATCCTCAAAGGATTGCAGCGCATGCGTAACCGCTGCAGCTTCATCCGCTTCCTTCTCGCTGTAATTGACCCCAAAGGCCAGCTTTCCAATAGCCTCCAGGCTTTCAAGCTGCTCCTGCGTCATCGGCTGCACGGCGCCTTCACCCCGCCGCACACGGTCATTGTAGGCAGCAACGCACGTGCGCACCATCTCTGCAATCAGTTCCCTCACCGTCGCCGGGTGCTTCCCCAGCATCAGCGGCGCCGCGCTGACACCACGCTTCCTTCCCAGCTGCCGTATATGAACATAAATGGTCATATCCCTCACCCGACCCATTTCCTTTTTCCATCATTATACCATGGGCACCAGGGTGTAGCAATATGGCAGATGTAAATCTCCATGGGCGCTATCCCTGCTCCCTGCCAGAGGCTCTGCCTTTGGACTCCGCTTCGGGGCACTTCGCCCCTGAGAACCCATTTCGCGATCGGGTTGAAGACCTTCGGTTGGGGGTGCGCACGCTTGGCTATTGGGGAGGGGGCGAAAGCTACTTGTACCTTGTTGGTGTCGCTTTGGCTCGACTCCCCTGCGGTCGTTTCGCGCCGCCCGCGACTCGTCTGCTCTTCTGATGTAGTGAGAGACAGCCCCCCGGGTCCGCAGTCGCGGCCTCCTTGTAAGACCAGCGGAGTCATCCATGTACCGAATGCCCTGGGGCGGTTCTGAGAATCCTCAAAATTTACATTGCCAGCCTCTATCAATTCCGGTCTTCTTCTGGTAAACTATAAGGCAGGAACAAACGGCAATCATCCGTTTGAGCGCCATTTATTCCGATGGAGGAGGAAGCCATGCTGCGATATGACTACCTGATCGTGGGCGCGGGCCTTTTTGGCAGCGTCTTTGCGCGGGAAATGACCGATGCAGGCAAGCGCTGTCTGGTCATTGACCGGCGGCCCCATATCGGCGGCAACATCTGGTGTGCCCAGATGGAGGACATATGTGTCCACCGCTACGGCGCGCACATCTTCCACACCGGGGATGAGGAGGTCTGGCAGTACGTCCGCCGCTTTGTCACCTTCAACGATTATGTGCACGCCCCCATGGCCCGCTGCGGCGATGCACTGTTCAACCTGCCCTTCAACATGAACACCTTCTCGCAGCTCTGGGGGGTACGCACTCCCGGCGAGGCACAGGCAAAACTCGCCGCCCAGACCGAACCCTACCGCGATATTGAGCCTGCCAATTTGGAGGAGCAATCGCTCAAGCTCGTCGGACGGGATATCTACGAAACGCTCATTCGCCACTACACTCAGAAGCAGTGGGGGCGCCCGTGCACGGAGCTTCCGGCCTTTATCATCCGGCGGCTGCCCCTGCGCTTCACCTATGACAACAACTACTTCTCTCACCCGCATCAGGGCATCCCGGTGGAGGGCTACAACGCCCTGACACAAAGGCTCCTGGAGGGCAGCGACCTCCGCCTGAACACGGACTACCGTGACTTCATCGCCCATCATCCCCACATCGCCGAAAAGACGGTTTACAGCGGCGCCATCGACGAGTTTTTCGGCTATCAGCTGGGCGCGCTTGCCTACCGCACCGTCCGCTTTGAGGATGAGATGCTGGACGCCGCGTATTCCCAGGGCTGTGCAGTGATCAACTACACCGGACCTGAGGAATCCTTCACCCGCGCCATCGAGCACCGGTATTTCCTATCAGCCCAGCCGAAGAAGACGGTGATCACCCGGGAGTACCCCTGCGAGTGGCAGCCCGGCATGGAGCCCTTCTATCCCGTCAACGACGCGCGCAATCAGGCTCTGTATCACCGCTACGCCGCGCTGGCCAGGACCCGCCCGGACGTGATCTTCGGCGGCAGGCTGGGCAGTTACCGGTACATGGACATGGATCAGACCATCCGCGCAGCGCTGGATGCAGCGGCACTGGAAAAGTCCCGATAAAAACAGGTGAGCAGCCCAGATCGCTGCTCACCTGTTCCATTATGCACTTTTGCGCTTTTTCACCAGACAGATGATCATCACCACCGGGAAGACGATGGCTGCCAGAATGCCCAGCTTCATCTGGTCACCCGCAGCACCCGACACCATACCCACCAGCGTCGGGCCGCCGGAGCAGCCCAGATCGCCCGCCAACGCCAGCAGGGCAAACATGGCCGTGCCGCCGTTTCGCAGCGCCACCGCCGCCTTGGAGAACGTCCCCGGCCACATGATGCCCACCGACAAGCCGCAGATACCGCAGCCGATCAGGCTCGCCACCGGCGAGGGCGACAGGCTGATGAGCAGATACGACGCCACGCACAGCAGCGCGCTGAACATCATGAAGCGATCCAGATTGATCCTGTCGCCATACTTGCCGTAGATCGCCCGGGCGCTGCCCATGAGAATAGCAAAGAGCATCGGGCCCGCCAGGTCGCCCATGGCCTTAGTCAAGCCCAGGCCCTGCTCCGCAAAGGCGGAAGCCCACTGGCTCACAGCCTGCTCGCTGGCGCCCGCGCACAGCATCATCACCATCAGCACCCAGAAGGTCTTGCTGATGAACAGCTCCCTGAAGCTCATGCCCCGCTCCCCTTCGGAGATCAGCGAGGCAATGGGCGTTTTTGCAAACACAAAGGCGTTGACCACCGGAATCACTGCCCAGATGCAGGCCAGCACCTTCCAATTCTGGATGCCCGCCAGCTGGAAGAACAGCGTCGAAAGCAGCACCACGCCCACATGTCCCCAGCAGTAGAAGGAATGCAGGAGGCTCATGGCCTTCTCCTTGTTATCCGTGGGGCAGCTCTCCATGATGGGGCTGACCAGCACCTCCAGAATACCGCCGCCAATGGCGTAAACGATAACCGCTGCGAGGATGCCCGCAAAGGGCGGCATGACCTCCGGCAGGATGGTCAGCAGCACCAGACCCGCCGCCGCGCACACATGCGCCAGCACCGCCGAGGCGCGATAGCCGATGCGATCCACAAACAGCGTCGATGCCAGATCCACCAGCAGCTGTACGCCAAAGTTAATCGTCACCAGCAGCGTGATCTGACTCAGCGGAATCTCATACGTGTTCTGAAACATGATGAACAGCAGCGGAATGAAATTGTTGACCACCGCCTGCACCACATAGCCCGCAAAGCACGCAGTCACCGTCGTTTTGTAAGTAAACCTCATACACAAACCTGCCTTTTGTATTGGCGCTCCACACGCCGGTTCTATTATATCCATGGACAGTTCGTGCGTCAATTGGGAATTGCGCGCCAGAGGCGCTGCCCCTGGGCCCTGGTATGGACGCTGTCCCTGCACCCTGCTTAGGGGGGCGTTCGACCCCTAAGAACCCCTTTTCACGATTAGGTTGATGGCCTTGGGTCGGGGACACACGCGTGTTGAAGGTGGGGAGACGAAAGCTTGTGGTACTTTGTGGGTTTCGCTTTGGTTCGGCTCCCCCGCGCGTACCTTTGCAGCAGCAGGAGGCGGCAGCAACCGCAGGGAGCTGACGGATGAGGTTTCCCGCGGCCGCAGACGCAGCCCTATGTTCCAGTACTTTCATTTTCTTCTTGAATGTGATAAAATAAAAACACCATCATCACACAGGAGGATCGCCGCAATGGTCGCGCTGACGCTGGTGCCGCTGGAAGCAAAGGATACGCTTCGCCGCATGATGGAAATCTACCTGAGCGAATTTGCCCAGTGGGATCTCCGCGACATGGACGAAAACGGCCTCTACGGCTACGAATACCTGGACTGCTACTGGGAGGAGGAAAACCGCTTCCCCTATTTTATCCGCGTGGATGGGCGTCTGGCGGGATTCATCCTCGTTAATGATTATCCCGAAGTGCCAGGACTGCAAACAGATTTTTGCCTGTCAGAGTTCTTCGTGCTGCCCAAATACCGCCGCTGCGGCACAGGGAGCGCTGCCGCCAGGATGGTTTTCGACCTGCACCGCGGCCAATGGCAGCTGAAATACCACCCGGGCAATGCAGCCTCCTTGCGCTTCTGGCGCAGGATCGTAGAAGACTACACCTCCGGAGATTTCCGGCTGATTGAGGCCTATCCCGACGAGACGGTCAACTACGACGACAGCACCCCGGCAGACGTCATTCTGTTTGCAAACTGAAGGAGGCATCCGTATGACCATTCCCGCATGGAAGCTGGAGAAGCTTCGCCTTGTCGAGCGTTACCGCGAGGCCAACAAGACCGCTGAAAAGGGGCAGATCGTCTTTGCCGGCTCCTCGCTGATGGAGATGTTCCCGGTGGAGGCCTGGGCATCCGAAATGGGCGAAGACGCGCCGAAGGTCTACAACCGCGGCGTGGGCGGCTACCGCACGGAGGACATGCTGGCGGTGCTGGACGCCTGCGTCACCGATCTCATGCCTCGCCGCCTGTTCATCAACATCGGTACCAACGACCTGAGCGACGCCTCCGTCACCATCGATGCGCTCATGGAGCGCTATGACCGCATCCTCACCATCATTGAGGAAAAGGTGCCGGGAGTGGAGATCATCCTCATGGCCTACTATCCCATCAACTACGAGGCCGCCGCCGAAAGCATGAAGGCCTGTCTGCGCATCCGCACCAATGCACGCATCCGCGAGGCCAACAAAGCCGCCGAGGCCCTCGCCGCGCGCCACCATCAGCGCTACATGGACTTCAACGCCCCTCTGATGGACGGGCAGGGCCGCTTGATGGCTGAATACACCATCGAGGGCATGCACATCAAGCCCGAGGGTTACCGCGCCATCTGGCCGGAAGTCGCGAAGGCCATCCTCGCAGAATAAGCAGCAAGGCCGCACCGCGCGTGCGGTCTTTTGATGAAAAACACGCGTTCTTTCAAAAAACAGAGATTTTCGCAAATTTTTCTCACGAAAGCTCTTGACAAGTGCAGCAAAGCATGCTAAGATATAACACGTCGCCGCGAGAGATCGCCAAGACACACGGGAGCATAGCTCAGCTGGGAGAGCATCTGCCTTACAAGCAGAGGGTCACAGGTTCGAGCCCTGTTGTTCCCACCACAAACTTGTGGCCCGGTAGCTCAGTCGGTTAGAGCGCCAGCCTGTCACGTTGGAGGTCGAGGGTTCGAGCCCCTTCCGGGTCGCCACATATTTGCCTCGGTAGCTCAGTCGGTAGAGCAGCAGACTGAAAATCTGCGTGTCGGTGGTTCGATTCCGCCCCGCGGCACTCATACATGCGGTAGTAGCTCAGTTGGTAGAGCGCCACCTTGCCAAGGTGGAGGTCGCGGGTCCGAGCCCCGTCTACCGCTCCATTTCATATCTGGTGCCATAGCCAAGTGGTAAGGCCAAGGTCTGCAAAACCTTTATCCCCCAGTTCGAATCTGGGTGGCACCTCACGAAACGACCAGTCAACAGACTGGTCGTTTTTATTATTGCTCCCTCAGCGGCCGTAAGGACGACCAGCGGTCGCCCGCCGATCCAGCTCAAAGGCGCTGCGCTTGACATTCAGCGCAGCATGCTGTAAAATACACAAAGAACGCCCGTTCTTATACATGCCGCTGGAGGTGCCATCATGGCCGACTTTATCCCCGCCTTGCCCGGTGACGAGTACACCGTCGGCCGTCTGCGCCAGCAATGCTGGGCCGCGACTTACCGCGGCATCTATCCAGACGCGATGATCGATCACTTTGACTACGCTGGGCATGCTGAGCGGGATCGCACGCACATCACCGACAGCCGCTACCGTGTCTATCTGATCGCTGACAGCAACCAGCCCATCGGTTACATGACGCTCCAACTTGACACGCCTCTGCTGCTGCATTCCCTGTATCTCCTCCCCGCCTGGCAGCGGTGCGGCATTGGCAGACAGGCCTTTGCGCTGGTCAGACAGCTCTGCGCGGAACACAGTCAGGAGGCCTTCATCTGCCATTGTCAGCCTGAGAACCACGATGCTCTTGCTTTCTACCGCCGAATGGGCGGCGTAATCATTGCCCAGGACATAGGCAACGCCGAACCTTTCATGAACTCCGTCACCCTCCGTTTTCCTGTCGACGCCGTCCGGCGCTGCCGCTGGTGCAATCCCAACAACCCGCGCTACATCGCCTATCACGACACCGAATGGGGCGTCCCCTGTCATAACGATCACCGGCTGTTTGAGATGCTCATCCTTGAGGGCTTCCAGGCCGGGCTGTCCTGGGAGTGCGTGCTGAATAAGCGCAGCGCCTTCCGCGAGGCCTTCGACGGCTTTGATCTGGAAAAGGTCATGGCCTATGGTGAGGATAAGGTCGCAAAGCTGCTGAACAATACGGGCATCATCCGTAACCGGCTCAAGGTGCGCGCAGCGATTCGCAACGCGCAGGTTTTCCATCAGATTCAGCAGGAGTTCGGCTCCTTTAACGCCTATTTGCGCACCTTCACAGGCGATCACGTCATCATCGAGCACGACAAGACCAGCAGCGAGCTGTCCGACCGCCTCTCCCGCGATCTGCACCGGCGGGGCATGCGCTTTGTGGGGACAACCATCATCTACGCCTACTTGCAATCCATCGGAGCCATCAACAGCCACGAACCAGACTGCGACCTGTATCAGGGCAAGCGATGATCAAATGAGGCAGCAGATGGCGGAAAAGGCTTCGCCAGCACTGTTGCCGAATCAATCAGTGATTACCAAGGAGGATAACATGCACCGTATCGCCTATCTGACCGACATGGACGTCCTCGGCACGCCCGGCCTGTCCGCCGCTATGCCGCGCCTGACCGCCCGCGCCATCTTGCGCAACCCAGCAGGCCTCTGCGCCGTGATGTATGCGGAGAAATTCGACCTCTATTCCCTTCCCGGCGGCGGCGTGGAGGAGGGCGAATCCATCGAGGATGCGCTGCGCCGCGAAATCACCGAAGAAACCGGCTGCACCATCGAATCCATCGAGCCCCTGGGCTATGTGGAGGAAAACCGCGCCCATGCGGATTACACGCAGATTTCCTACTATTTCCTCGTCACCACCCGCGACGAGACCCTCCGCCCGCACCTGACCGAAGCCGAGCAGTCCCACGGCACCCGCGCCATCTGGTGCACGCTGGATGAGGCCTGCGAGCACATCAGCAGTGCCGTGCACGAAACAAATCAGCGCAAATTCCTGCAGGCACGGGATGTGGCGGCCTTGAAGGCGTACCTGAACGACCAGCCGCGAAAGGAGTCCCCATGAAAATCCAGATCAGCGACAACCTCATCCGCCATTACCTGCGCAACGTATACTTCATCAACGGACACAGCTACGCGGGCAAGTCCACCATGGTGCGCCTGCTCGCCGAGCGGTATGGCATGATTCACTGCGGAGAAAACTACAACGAGGTTTTCCCCCGCGAGAAGCTTGACCGCTGGAAGCAGCCGGGCCTGTGTTACTTCCAAACCATGTCCGGCTGGGAGGAATGGCTGAACCAGACCCCTGAGGCGCACTACCGCTGGACGACGCAGGTCTCCCGGGAATGCGTGGAGATCGAAATTCTCGAACTGATCAAACGTGCTGCCAATGGTGACAAGGTCATCGTGGACACCAACATCCCGCCGGATGTCCTCCGGGAAATCTCCGACTACGACCACGTGGCCATCATGCTCTGCGATCCGCCGGACATCACAGAGAAGAAGTTTTTTGACCGGGACGACCCGGACAAGAAGTTCATGTATGACCAGATCCAGAAATGCCCCGACCCTCAGGCCACACTGGCGAACTTCCGCGCCTGGTTTACTTACCACCCGCCGCTGGAGACCGACTGGGCGCATACAGGCTTCTTCACCTGCACCCGCTCCGACTTTGAAAACGACACCCGCGAAGAAATGCTCGCCGCACTGGCAAAGCACTTCAAGCTGACCACCTGAAAAGTTCCCCGGCCATGGGCCGGGGAACTTTCATTCACCCCTTCATTCATAATTCACAATTCTCTCAGCTCCACAGCATCGGATCAACGCCCTTCACCTTGCACAGCGCTTCCACAAAGAAGTAATCGCCATAGGTAATGTTGGTGTGGGTGCCCACGTTGTCATCATGGTAGGCAGCAGTGCAGTGGGTCAGCAAGCCGCAGTATTGGTCGGTGAAATCGCAGCAGTGGTCGATCAGGCCATCCAGCAGCTTCTCCCCGGCAGCGCGGTATTCGTCCTTCCCTGTGAGCTTCGCCAGTTCCAGGAAGCCGCATGCCGCGCAGGCTCCAGCGATGTTGTCCAGGCGATACACGTCCGCAGGCTGGCGGAAATCGCAGTCCGTCAGGCCATCCTCGCGGATGTTGGCGGCAAAATAGCGAGCGATCTTCTCCGCAGTATCAAGGTCGCGCTGCTCGCCGGTATTCATGGCCAGCAGGGTGAAGCCGTAGAGCGCCCACGCCTGCCCGCGGCTCCAGCTGCTGCCCTCGGCATAGCCCTGACCGCCATGCTCGCGGACAAACTCGCCCGTCACCGGGTCGAACTCGACGATGTGGCGGCAGGAGCCATCCTCCCGGACGAAGTGCTTCGCCGCCGTATCGGCGTGGATGCGCGCCACTGCCGCAAAGCGGGGATCGCCGGTCTCACGGGTGGCGCGGTAGAGCAGGGGCAGGTTCATCATACAGTCGATGATGGCATAGCCCAGCTGATGCTGCCCGTCCCAGGACTTGATGAAGCCTCCGCGCGGCGTGTCCGTAGGATTGAAGCGACCCATCAGCAGGGACGCCGCATGAAGGGTATCCCATCTGGACTGCTCGTCACCGTCAATCTTGTGCTTCGCGCCGCAGGAGAGCAGATACATAAAGCCCACGTCGTGGTTCAGGTGGCGGTAGACGCGGAATTCGTCGGTCATCAGCTCGGTGGTGCGGACGGCCTCATCATGGAAAACCGCCTCCGGGCTGAGGGCGTTCATCAGCCACATCAGGCCGGGCCAGAAGCCCGCCGTCCACCAGCTGTTGCCGAGATTCCAGGGAGATTCAATCCACTTGCCGTCGCCACTGCCATAGGGAACGCGGCGGGACTTAGCCGCCTCAGGTACCGTGCGGCGAAGCTTGGCGACAACCTGGGAGATGACTTCATCAATGTTATTGCGCATATGCATACTCCTTATGCTTCAAACAGGAATTCCTGCGTGTGATGGGTGGAGGGCGCGGCGCTCAGCGTGAGACGCCACAGGCAGCCGGGATAGCTCTTGGCCATGCGCGGGTCGGTCACGTTGATGGGCTCGGCAGAGGCCGTCAGCGGAGCATTCTCTGACCAGTCGATCCAGAAGCCGCTTTCCTTGAGATGGCAGCACTGGCGCGCCTGGTCGATCACCGGCTCATGGCGCAGCATGAGCACCCAGGTAATAGGCTGGGGCGCGTCGCAGACGACCTCGTCACGGACGGACAGCCTGCCGCCCTCCAGGCAGAAGCTGCGCTGGCACTGCTGCAATCCGGCTTCTGCAGGGTAGGCCGACGCCATATCCAGCGCCATGCCCTTCGGGCTGCACTGCACATCGCGCGCCGCGTATTCAGGGCCATTGTGCTGCTCCCACTCACCGATCATGGGCACATTGTGGTAGATGCTGCGGCAGTTCCACAACTCATAGCGCTGAGCTGAAAAGGTCTTGGCGGTATAGACCATATTGCCTGCATCGACCGCCTGCATCTGCCCCTTCGCTGCAATCAGGAAGGTACCCACGTCGTTGTGGTTGTGGCTCTCGGCATTGTGGCCGCCCTTCATAGCGACGGTCAGCCCATCCTTTTCGAGGATGCGTACCTGCAGATCCGGCAGCCATACATCCTTCTGCGGCACATCTGCCGCTTCTGCCTGTGCTGCCCTGGAAAACAGGCGCATCAGCAGCCGGGACAGATGGGGCGTATCGCTCAGTTCCCAGGAGGGCATTGAGCGCATTTCTACGCCCATGCGGATCAGCGCCGGGTTATCCGTCTTCTCCCCCGCATACTGCAGCCGTTCGCCGCTGATGTAGGGCCGCGCGTCGCAGTCCGCAAAATTGGCGAACCAACCGCCCCCCAGGTACACCAGCTCCGGATAGGCCATCATGCGGCGCACCTTATCGTTATCCCAGAGGTTCACGCCGCAGGTCTTCTCCAGCAGCATCAGGCAGTCCAGGAAGGCGCCGCCAGCCATGTTCCAGTAGCCAGCACCCTCGTCGCAGCCGCCATCCGCCGGAACGCAGTCCAGCCAGCGGTCAATCATGCCGCAGGCGCGGGTATACAGCGCCGTACAGTCCGTCATCCACACATTGGCCGCCATCATGACATTGGAGACGATCCACGGCGTCCAGTTGCACAGATCCTTGCGGACAAAGCCCATCCACCACTCCTTGTCGTTGTGCATGAAGGGCGACAAAATGCGCCGCTCGACCTCCCAGCGCACGCGCTCACGCAGATCGGGATGGAGCCTGTCCCCCAGCAGCTGGCAAATGAAGGACAGGATCATTCCCGTCTGGGCCGCAAAGAGGTCGATGATGGGAGCCTTGGCATCCGGGAAGGGATGAGCGGCGGTCAATCCCGCATGGGCGCTGATGGCCCACGTCGTTTCCTCGCAGATCAGGATGAGCCCATCCTCCACGGCGGCAAGGTCAATATCCTCATCCGTCAGGCAGATGTGCAACGCCGCAGCGCACAGCTTTCTGCGGCGGTCGAAATAAGGATTTTCGCAGTCCTTCCGGCTGCCCGTGCGGACGAAGGATGCATACATCCCCGCCGTCAGCAGCGGATAAGGCCGCTCGCGCCAATCATTCGCCAGCGCCAGCAGATCGGCACGGTCAGCCGCATCGACCCCCTCCCAGGCCGCACGATGGCTGCTGGGCGGAAACTGTGCCGATGGGTGATATTGAAGGGGATGCGCCTGTATATATTCCGTCAGCATAGGTACCTCCATAACGCTTTGACAGTCAATCAAAGGATTCGACACACACAGGACAATCCCTGCTGAAATGTCTGATTGCTTTTTCCAGCCAAGTCTGTTATACTGTAAGCAGTAACAATCGTTACACAATTTCAGATACAGGAGGTAACTCCAGATGCTGCTTTCGGATATCAACATCCGTGATCCCTTTGTGCTGGTGCATGATGGGACGTATTATCTCTACGGCACCCGCGGCGCAACCTGCTGGGGCGAGGCGAACGGCTTTGACGTGTACACGAGCACCGACCTTGAGAACTGGTCGGAACCCCATGTGTGCTTCCACAACGATGGCTCCTTCTGGGCCACGAAGAACTACTGGGCGCCTGAGGTATATGCCTGGCGCGGCGCGTTCTACATGTTCGCCTCCTTCAAGAAGGACGATATGTGCCGCGGCACCGCCATCCTCAAGGCGGATAATCCCCTTGGTCCCTTCGAGCCCCACAGCGAGGGGCCCGTTACGCCCCATCACTGGGAATGTCTGGACGGCACGTTCTATGTGGACAAGGAGGGCATGCCCTGGATGGTCTTCTGCCATGAGTGGGTGCAGGCCATCGACGGCGAAATCTGGGCAATGCGCCTGAGCGAGGATCTCTCCGCCCCTGCCGGCCCTCCCCGTCTGCTCTTCACGGCCTCCGAGGCGGAATGGATCGTCCCCGGCCGCCAGGTGCTGGGACGCCCCTCCTTCGTGACCGACGGCCCCTTCATGTGGCGCACGGAGGACGGGACGCTGCTCATGCTCTGGGCCGCCTTCTCCAAGGACGGCTACACCCAGGGTCTGGCTGTCAGCACCAATGGAGAAATCACCGGCGAATTCAAGCAGACCGAACCCCTCTTCCACAGGGATGGCGGCCACGGCATGATCTTCCGCACCCTGGAGGGCAAGCTGATGATGACGCTGCACAGCCCCAACACCCATCTGGAGGAACGTCCCTACTTCTTCCCGGTGGTCGAGGAAGGCAGCCTGTTGAAGCGCGCATAATCCCAACATTACATAAAAACCAAAGGAGATCGTCATGGGCAAGTTCGAGATCAAGGACGATTTTTACCTGAACGGCGAAAAATTCCAGGTTATTTCCGGCTCCATCCACTATTTCCGCGTCGTGCCGGAGTATTGGCGTGACCGCCTGCTCAAACTCAAAGGCATGGGCTGCAACACGGTGGAGACCTACATCCCGTGGAATTTCCATGAACCCCGGCGCGGTGAATTCAACTTCGCGGGCGACCACGATGTGGTGAAGTTCATCCAAACCGCACAGGAGCTGGGGCTGTACGTCATCATCCGCCCTTCGCCCTATATCTGTGCCGAGTGGGAGTTCGGCGGCTTCCCGGCCTGGCTGCTGGCGCAGGACGGCATGCGCTTCCGCTGCAACTATGAGCCCTATATGAAGGAGTTCCTCGCTTACTTTGACGAGCTCCTCCCCCGCCTTGCGCCTTTGCAGATCACCCACGGCGGCCCCATCATCATGATGCAGGTGGAAAACGAGTATGGCTCCTATGGCGATGACAAGGAATACCTCGCCAAGCTGCGCGACGGCATGATCGAGCGCGGCATCGACGTACCCCTGGTCACCTCCGACGGCCCGGAGCATGACATGCTCGTCTGCGGCCAGGTGGACGGCGTTTTCCAGACCGGAAACTTCGGCTCCCACGCCCATGAGCGCTTTGGCTACATGAAGGAAATGGGCATCACGCCCCTGATGTGCATGGAGTTCTGGTGCGGCTGGTTTGACCACTGGGGCTGCGGCAAGCATGCCCACACGGATGCGGCTTCCTCCGCAAAGGATTTCGCCGATATTCTGGACATGGGGCACATCAACATCTACATGTTCCACGGCGGCACGTCCTTCGGGTTGATGAACGGCGCGAACTACTACGACCGCCTGACCCCTGACGTGACCAGCTACGATTATGACGCGCTGCTGACCGAGGATGGCCGGTACACGGAAAAGTACCGCCTGTTCAAGGCCGCCATCGAAGAGAAGACCGGCAAGGCCGCGTCCGTCATCGACATTCCCGCCATTCCCCGCAAGGCCTATGGCGAAGCGAAGCTCGTGTCCTCCGCCAACCTGGTGAAGGTGCTGTCCCAGCGTGAGAGCATCCATGGCGTGACCCCCATCAGCATGGAGCGGCTGGGCCAGGACTACGGCTACACCCTGTATTCCACCACCCTGGTC
>JAFUOR010000152.1 GCA_017481825.1 Clostridia bacterium | reverse complement strand
GCCATCCTGCTGGACTCCCACACCGACTCCTACGGCGGCCGCGTTCAGGCGCTGGAAACCGCCAAGGAAACTGATCCCTCCAAGGCTGACTGGGAGATCGGCTTCATCCCCTTCAACGTGGCGCAGGGCTACGTCCGCATCCCTTCCTACTATGACAACAATGCCACCGGCATCGCCTACAAGAACTCTGAGCACATCAACGAGGCGCTGACCTACCTGCAGGCTGTTATGACCGATGCCAAGCTCCATCACATCCTGCGCTACGGCGTGGAGGGCGTGCACTACGAGCTGGACGAGAACGGCTACTACAAGAACCTGTCCGCCGACTTCACCGCCTGCGGTCTGTCCCTGTGGAACTGGCGCGCTGACGCCCTGAACCTGGAGGGCTCCAACGATCCTGCCTCTGCTGCCAAGGAAGAGGTCTTCGAGATCTACCGCACCTGCAAGACCATGGCCACCACCTTCAAGTTCAACAAGGAAAACGTGGAGGACGAGTGCGCCAACTTCAACGCCGTCTGCGATGAATACCTCAAGCCCCTCCAGTACGGTCTGGTGGAGGACGTCGAGGCCGGCCTGAACGAGTTCATGAAGCAGGCTAAGATTGCCGGTCTGGAAGAGATCTGGGACGAGTACATCAAGCAGTACAACGCCTGGCTGGCCCAGCAGTAATCCCCGCTGAAGGCTGATGCATTCGGCATAACAACCGGGTCTGCCCTATGGTTCGTCCACGGGGCAGACCCTTTTCAAAATCAACGCCTTTTTATTATCATTGAAAGGATGGTTACACCATGATCCTCCGCGGCTACATATCAGACGCCAACAGAAAGTTTGCGCCGTTTGCAGCAGTCTTTTCCCACCGTCCTGATGCAGAAAACAAGGCACTCAGCCTGTATCCGGACGTCAAATGCCAGACCATCCGCGGCTTCGGTGGCGCATTTACCGAATCTGCCGCCCACGTTTATGCCTCTTTGCCCGAGGAGAAACAACGGGAGGCGATGGAGCGGCTGTTTTCTCCTGAGTTTGCAGGGCTGAAGCTGGGCCGCGTGCACATCGGCTCCTGCGATTTCTGCCTGGACTCCTATGCCTACACCGCCCCCGGCGACCGTGAGATGAAGACCGTCTCCATCGCCCATGACGAAAAGGAGATCATCCCCATGATCCGGGACGCCATGGCCTTTTGCCCGGAGCTGGAGCTGGTGGCTTCTCCCTGGAGCCCTCCTGCATGGATGAAGGACAACGCCAGCGTTCTGGAAGGTGGCAGGCTCTCGCCGGACTGGGTGAAGGAATGGGGCGAATATGTGGCGCATTACCTGCTGGCAATGCGCAAGGCGGGTATTCCCATCATAATGATGACAGTACAGAACGAGCCTCTGGCTACCCAGACATGGGAAAGCTGCCGGTATGATGCAGAGGATGAGGCTGTCGTCATCCGGG
This sequence comes from Clostridia bacterium, assembly GCA_017481825.1. Lineage (GTDB taxonomy): Bacteria > Bacillota > Clostridia > Christensenellales > Aristaeellaceae > UBA11524. The sequence continues at coordinate 2,335 of JAFUOR010000152.1, read as the reverse complement.
ACGCGCTTATGCCCGCACTGGAACGTCACGGCCTGACGGATGTGAAGCTTTTCATCTGGGATCACAACAAGGAGCGGATCTATGATCGCGCCCGGGACGCCTTCAAGGTCGGCAACACCCGGCAGGTGGTGGATGGCGTGGCTTTCCACTGGTATTCTGGCTCCCACTTTGACGGCTTGCAGGCTGTGCATGAGTGCTTCCCGGAGAAGGAACTGCTGGAAACGGAGTTCTGTACGGACATCGATCAGCATCCCCCGGAGGATTTCGATGCGGCGCTGCTTTATGCGGAGGAGATAGCAGGAAATCTGCGTCATTGGACGAATGGTATCATTGACTGGAATCTGATGCTGGATATGGATGGCGGCCCCTACCATGACCGGGATGGCGGATGCCTCGCACCTGTGCTGGTGGACGGGGACGACTATCACCTGACCGGCACCTACTGGGGATTGTGCCATTTCAGCCATGTGATCCGTCCCGGTGCGGTGCGCATCGGCGCTTCCGTGTATGACGAGCGCATCAGCTGCGCAGCGGCTGTCAACCCGGACGGCAGCATCGGCTGCGCCATCGCCAACCTCCACGATCAGGAAATGCCCCTGACCCTCCGCGTGGAAAAGGAAGCGGTGGATGTCATTCTTCCGGCCCGGAGCTTGACTTCTGTGCTGATCAAATAAGGAGGCACCCATGAAAACGCCTTTTACCCGCCTTGTCTGGCAGGATGAATTCGATGGAGCTGACATCAACCGGGCGTTGTGGCGCTTTGAAATGGGCCATGTACGCAACAACGAGCTGCAGGTCTACACCGATTCGCCGGAGAATGCCTTCCTGCGGGACGGCTGCCTGGTAATACGCGCCCTGCGCACGGGCGACCCGGCACATCCCTATACCTCCGCGAGCCTCAACACGTTGGGGACGCAGTCCTTCCTGTACGGCCGTTTGGAGATCCGGGCGAAGCTGCCCTATGGCAAGGGAATCTGGCCGGCCTTCTGGACGCTGGGCGCGAATATTGAGGAAGTCCCCTGGCCGGCCTGCGGCGAGATCGACGTCATGGAGATGGTCGGCGGCCCGGAGCGCAATGAGGCTACCTGTCCCTTCGGCGATCATGTGGGCGATCACATCGTGCAGGGCACGATCCACTACGCAGACGAGCAGAAGGGCCTTCAGCGCGCGATTGAACTGACCGGCGGCAAGCGCTTCTGTGATGATTTCCACATTTTCACCTTGGACTGGACGGACAGCTGCATCAAGATCGGCGTGGACGGCCTGGTGTACGCCAGCTATGACATCCGCGGCCTGGAGGCGTTCCACAAGCCACATTATGTGCTGCTGAACCTCGCCCTTGGCGGCGCATGGCCCGGAGATCCGGATGACAGCACCGTCTTTCCCCAGGAATATATGATCGACTACATCCGTTACTACCAGTAATGTAGCAGCATACTGACAAGGAGAGGATGCCCATGGATGAGAAAAAGCTTCAAGCGCTGCTGAAGGACATGACCCTGCAGGAGAAGATCGAGCAGCTGGTACAGCTGGACAGCAGCTTCTTTGACGGCGACGGCATATGCACCGGCCCGGTGGAAAAATTCGCCATGACGGAGGATCAGCCCTATCGCGTGGGCAGCTTGCTGGGCGTCAAGGGCGCAGCGAAGATCATCGACCTGCAAAACCGCATGATGGCAAGGCAGCCGCACCATATTCCGGCAATGTTCATGCTGGATGTGATCCACGGCTACCAGACCATCTTTCCGGTACCCATCGCCATCGGGTCGAGCTTCAACCCGGCTCTGGCGGAGCAGGTTACTGCTGTGGCTGCCCGGGAGGCTTCCGCTGCGGGCGTTCAGGTGACCTTCTCGCCCATGATCGACCTCAGCCGTGACAGCCGCTGGGGGCGCTGCATGGAGTCCACCGGAGAGGATCCCTGGCTCAACGCTCGCATGGCGGAGAGCATGGTGCGGGGCTTCCAGGGCGACGACATTGCCCAGAAGGGAAAAATGGCCTCCTGCATCAAGCACTTTGCAGCCTACGGCGCGGTGCAGGCAGGCCGCGACTACAACGTAACTAAGCTTTCTGAGCACACGCTGTTCGAGGACTACCTTGTCTCCTATCGCGCGGCGGTCAAGGCCGGGGCCAGCATGGTCATGACGGCCTTCAATACCATCGACCGCAAACCCTGCACCACCAACCGGCGTTTGCTGCGGGACATCCTGCGGGAGGACATGGGCTTTGACGGCGTGGTGATCTCCGATTTCAGCGCCCTGCGGGAGACGATCAATTTCGGCACCTCCCGCAACCATGCAGATGCAGCAAAGCAGGGCATGATTGCCGGCTGCGACAT
>JAFUOR010000151.1 GCA_017481825.1 Clostridia bacterium | reverse complement strand
TGATGCCGGTTCCTTCCGGCATGGAGATTTTTATACCTTCAGTCTCACTTCTATTGTAACGCTACAGACGGCGGTATTTTTTCTTCCCGAACCGCTTGACAAATGCGGAAAGTGTTGCTATAATAGTTTTTGCTGTTAACCGCATGCGGTCGTGGCGGAATCGGCATACGCGCACGTTTGAGGGGCGTGTCCAGCAATGGGTACGGGTTCAAGTCCCGTCGACCGCACCAGCAAGTCTTGAATCCTTGAGATTCAGGACTTTTTCTTTTTCATTTTTTTCCGCTGCCCATGCGGAGATATGAGAGAAATTCCGCAAGCGCACAAAATACCGAGGAAATGCAGTTTTTTCGCGAAAATCGGTTGTCACCTTGATTATCCTGTGATAAACTGTTAGATGGCGCTTTGTGCGCTCTGACACTCAGATGTAGAAAAGGATCAGGTTTATGGTAGAGAAATGGTCAACCACGATCCCTAAGCTCACCGGACGCGAGCCGCGCAAGGTGTACGTTTATGTTCCGGACGCCGCCAGGGCGGATCCCGAGGCACGCTTCCCGGTCATGTATATGTTTGACGGACACAACGTCTTCTTCGATACCGATGCGACCTACGGCAAATCCTGGGGCATGAAGGAATTCATGGACGAATCCGAAACGCCGATGATCATCGTGGCTGTGGACTGCAACCACAACCCCAACAACGGCCGCCTGTCGGAGTACTCCCCCTTCACCTTTGAGGATCCCAAGCTGGGCTTCATCCGCGGACGCGGACGCACAACGATGGACTGGTTCGTCCATAGCCTCAAGCCCATGATCGACCGCAAGTACCCGACCCTGCCTGACCGCGAGACGACCTTCGTGGCCGGCTCCTCCATGGGCGGGCTGATGAGCCTGTACGCCGTGCTGCAGTACAACGAGGTCTTTTCAAGGGCCGCCTGCCTGTCGCCGAGCATCTGGTTCGCCACCAGGCGGCTGGATCGCTTCATCCGCGATGCGGAGATCGCGCCGGACACGGTGATCTACATGGACTACGGCTCCCGCGAGATGGGGCATCATGAGAACATGCGCAAGCAGTTCGCCGCCGTTACCAGCCGCCTGTTGGAAAAGCAGGTGCTGCTCACCAGCCGCATTGTCCCCAACGGCGATCACTGCGAGGCCTGCTGGGAGGAGCAAATCCCCTTCTTCATCAACACGCTCATGTATTCCCGCTCCTGAGTGCTTTTACAGATGCAACGAAATAGAAGGAAGTGTACACATGCAGACATTTTACACCAAATGGTACAGCCCGTCCCTGGGCCGCGAGATGGAAATCAAGGTCTACGGCCACGCAGGCCGCCCGGTGCTGTTCGTCCCCTGCCAGGATGGCCGGTTTTTCGACTTTGAAAACTACAAGATGACCGATGCGTGGCGTCCCTGGATTGACGCGGGCCAGTGCATGGTCTTCGCCATCGACACCATGGACAAGGAGACTTACTCCGCCACCCATGACGCCTACTGGCGCATCCGCCGTCACGAGCAGTGGTTCAATTATATCTGCACGGAGGTGGTGCCCTTCATGCAGTCCATGGCCAATGACCGCAACGGCTGGACGGGTACGCCGGGCTGCATCGCCTTTGGCTGCTCCCTGGGCGCTACCCACGCAGCGAACCTCTACTTCCGCCGCCCTGACCTGTTCGACGGCCTGCTGGCCCTGTCCGGCATCTACACCAGCGAATACGGCTTCCCTGGCTACATGGACGAGCTGGTCTACGCCAACTCTCCCGTGCATTACCTGGGCGGCATGCCCGCAGATCACCCCTACATTGCACAGTATAACCGTCACAAGGGCGTGATCGTCGTCGGCCAGGGCCCCTGGGAAATCCCTGAGAGCACCTTCCAGCTCCATCAGATTTTCCGCGACAAGGGCATCAACTGCTGGGTGGACGTTTGGGGCCACGATGTGAAGCATGACTGGGAATGGTGGTACAAGCAGGTTCCTGTCCACGTACCCCACATCCTGTAACGCCGCGCCCAATTCCGAATTCCGAATTTCGTACAAAGGTGGTACCTACAATGAAGAACTTCGTATTCATCTCCCCTAACTTCCCCACGAACTACTGGCAGTTCTGCAAGCACCTGAAGGACAACGGCCTGCGCGTGCTGGGCGTAGGCGATTGCCCCTACGATCAGCTGCTGCCGGAGCTGCGCGCTTCTCTGCATGAGTACTATAAGGTGAACTCCATGGAGAACTATGACGAGGTATACCGCGCCGTGGCGTTCTTCATCAGCAAGTATGGCCGCATCGACTGGCTGGAGAGCAACAACGAGTACTGGCTGGAGCGCGACGCGATGCTGCGTACTGACTTCCACATCACCTCCGGCTTCCAGTCCTCCGATATGGAGCGCATCAAGTACAAGTCCAAGATGAAGCCCTACTACGAGGCCGTGGGCATCAAGACCGCCCGCTACCACATTGTGGATGATTTCGAGGGCTGCCGCAAGTTCATCGACGTGGTGGGCTATCCCGTCATCGTCAAGCCCGACAACGGCGTGGGCGCCTCCAGCACCTACAAGCTCAAGTCCGATGAGGAGCTTCGTTCCTTCCTTTCTGAAAAGGAAACGAATGTTTCCTACATCATGGAGGAGTTCATCACCGCCGAGGTCAACAGCTACGACGCGATCATCGACAGCCATGGTGATCCGATCTTCGAGACCGGCAACGTGACCCCCAACTCCATCATGGACGTGGTCAACAATGGCGACAACTCCATCTACTACATCGTCAAGGATCTGCCCGAGGACACCCGCAAGGCTGGCCGTGCGACGGTGAAGTCCTTCGGCGTCAAGAACCGCTTCGTACATTTTGAGTTCTTCCGCCTGACCGCCGATCATCCCCACATGGGCAAGAAGGGCGACGTGGTAGCCCTGGAGGTCAACATGCGTCCCTGCGGCGGCTTCTCCCCCGACATGATGAACTTCGCCAACTCCACCGACGTATATAAGATTTACGCCGACATGATCGCCTACGACAGCACCCTCAAGGCCCAGGGCGAGCACAACTTCTGCGCCTTCGCCGGCCGCCGCGACGGCAAGAACTTCAAGCTCGGCCACGACGAGCTGTGCCAGAAGTACGCCGCCAACATGAAGATGGTCTCCCGCATCCCGGACGCCCTGTCCGGCGCGATGGGCAACCAGATGTATGTGGCGAACTTCCCCACGGAGGAGGCCATGAACGCCTTCTACGCGGATGCATGCGACACCTGGTAACGCGTTTTATATGGCAGCGCTGAAATCGACCTGACCAAGGAAAGAAATGCGATATGAAGAAATATCTTCTCCTGCTGTTCCTTCTCGCCTGTCTGTGCCTGAGCAGCTGCCAGCTGATGGACGATTTTGAGTCTTCCATGACCGACAGTACCCTTGCCATCGTTGCAGATAAGGCCGAGGAAACCGGCGCTGCAACGTTGGCCCGCCAGTTTGTGGATGGCCTGTTGGCCGAGGATGCAGACATGTGCCTGGCCGCCATGGCTCCTGGGGTCACCATGGAGGCCCTGCAAACGGTATTTGGCGAGATGTGCGCCATGCTGCCCGATGTAGCCGCCTATACCCTGACCCCTACCTACTGGAGCAGCAGCACGAACAATGGCGAGACGCAAAACCTCTTTCAATTCAGGCTGGAGGCGGCGGAACAGACCTTCCTGCTCCAGACCGTTCAGGTTTCCAGCATGGAGCGCCTGTACAACATCCGCCTCGTCCCATGGGAGGAGCTTGAAGAAGCCGCAGTGCAGGAACAGCCTGATAACGCCTTGGGGCCCGTATCCCTGCTGCTGACCGTCGCTACCTTCGGCGTCTCACTCTGGGCACTGATTGATTGCGCGCGGCACAAGCTGCACCACAAGTGGCTGTGGATTCTGCTGATTCTCTTTGCCAACCTCCTGTTGACCTTCACCCTGTCCGGCAGCAGGCTGAACCTGCAGTTCAACGTCGGGCTGTATCTGGTTTCGTCCCAGTTGATCAGCTCCACCAGCGGTTTCGCACTGCGTCTGCTGATCCCCGTAGGCGCGATCATCTACCTGATCCGCCGCAAAACGCTGACCGCGCAGACGAACACACAGGCATCATCGGACGAATCCACGGCTTTGCCGGAGAATCACCCTGAAACAGAAAATGCTTCTCTCACGTGATAACACACAGGCCGCCTTTGACGCCTTCCCGTGTGCAAAGGAAGAAAAACAGCACAAGAATGCGGTACCGAGCAAAATCGGTACCGCACTTTTTATTTGCGTTCGCACCGCACAACGACTCGTTCGGAGCCATCGAAGGTGCATGTCATGAGCGTCAGGGCGTATTCGTCGCTGACAAGCTCCGCCGTCTGATCCGACTCCAGATACTCAACCCCTACCACTTTGTAGCGGAAGGTGTTGCCATCCATGTCGGTAAAATTCACGCTGGAACCGTTGGACAGATTCTTGATACCGCCAAAGTGGCTCTCGTAGCGGTGAGCGATGATCACGAAGCCATCGCCATAGCAGCTGCCCGCATACCGGCAGGGCGTATACGCCAGCTTCTCATAGCTCCAGGAGGACTGCACGGGCAGCTCCAGCCCCAGCGCCGGGATGTTCACCGTGCCGATATATTTCAGGCCCAGTACATCCTCCACGGGCATCTCGTAACCGGGAATGCGCTCCCAAATCGGCGCAGATTCCGGGGTAACAACGGGCGCTGCCGTGGGTGTAGCCGTGGGCGTGGCTGTCGGCTGAACGGTGGGTGTAGCGGTGGGCTTGGCCGTGGGGGCCCTGGTTGGCGTGGATGTCGCTTTTGCAGTAGCCGTGGGTGTCGAGGCAGGTGCCTTGGTCGGCGTGGCTGTTGCTTCTGTCGTGGGTGTAACCGTGATCGTAGGTGTCGCGGTGGGAGGCTCCGTGGGTGTGGCCGTCACTTCCGCCGCAAGGGGCGGCGTCGCAGTTGGTACCTCCGTGGGTGTAGCCGTCACTTCCGCCGCAGGGGTCGGCGTCGCAGTCGGCACCTCCATGGGTGTGGCCGTCACTTCCGCCGTAGGAGTCGGCGTCGCAGTTGGTACCTCCGTGGGTGTGGCCGTCACTTCTGCCGTAGGGGTCGGCGTCGCAGTTGGCACCTCCGTGGGTGTAGCCGTCACTTCCGCCGTAGGAGTCGGCGTCGCAGTCGGCACCTCCGTGGGTGTGGCCGTCACTTCCGCCGCAGGGGGCGGCGTCGCAGTCGGCACCTCCATGGGTGTGGCCATCACTTCCGCCGCAGGGGGCGGCGTCGCAGTCGGTACCTCCGTGGATGTAGGCGTCGCAGTAAGCATTTCCGTGGAGGTGGCTGTGGGCACCTGGCTGGGGGTGGCGGTTGCTTCATTGCCCATCACCCGGTTGAAGCGCAGGGCTTCCAGGGCCATGAGTGCTTCCTGTGAGGCCTGCCCAGCGTTGTCGGACTCCCAGTTGTTGTACAAAACCAGCAAAAGGGCCGCCACGATCAGCAGCAGCCCTATGAGCATCAGCGGAAGACCCTTGCGGCTCTTACGATTCTTCATGCTCTTGACTCCATTTCCGATGGACGATGAAGCCCATCACAAAGAGGATCGTGCCCAAGCCAGCCAGCAGCGGCACGGGCCACCAGAGCTGACCCGTCTGCGGGATTTCCGGCACGGGGGTCGCCTCCACCTTGTAGGTGTTGCGCACCACCAGCACGCCGTTCACCGTTTCATAGGAGGCCTCGTAGCCATTAGGCACCTTGCGCTCCTGAATGGTGTAGGTATGGGCAGCAGGCAGGTTGGTGAAGGTATAGCTCCAGCTGTTGCCCGCATGGAGCTGCGCAGCCATGAGCTGTTCGCCGTCCTGATAGAGATCGACGTAGATCTCGTTGGGGCGGTTCTTTTCGTAGCCTTCGTCACTCCAGAGCTTGACGACCTCAATACTCGTCACCGCGGGCGTGCGCTCCAGCTTGATGTCGGAGATCACATCGTAGATCCAGTTGTCATTCTGATCGCGGGTGGGCAGCGACACGATGAAGGGCGAGAAGCTGTATGCCCAGGGAGCGATCTCCAGGGGCGCGCCGGACACCAGATACAGGCCGGGCTTGAGGCCGGAGAAGGCTGCCAGACCATTCGCATCGGTGACGCAGCTTGCATCGGCTGCCACACCGGCAGCGAGGCTCTGCATGGCTGCAGCTGCAGCTGCCCAATCGGCAGCGGTCTGCAGCTTGTTGATATCGCCCGTAAAGGCGCTGTAACCGGAGAGCAGCTCGAACTGCGCTTCCTCGGTCATGCCAGCCACCTGGTGCAGCGTGAAGGTCACGCCGGGCAGGCTGCGATCCTCGTCATTGGCGATGATGGACAGGGTCAGCGGATGGGTGAGATCCACCGGCTCGAAGGCATTTGCGGCGGAAGGCCAAGCACACGCGCACAGCACCAGGCACAGCGCCAGGGTCAGCAAGCGGGACATGCGGCGATTCATCACAGCCGCTCACCTCCTTTTTTCGTTTTCTTTTTGGGGCTGGTACTGGCGAGCAAGATGATCAGCAGCACCAGAAGCATCGGGGCCGCCACGATGGGCGCCACGACAAGGGGATCGATCTGCACCGCGTCAGCCGTAACACGGACGGCCAGCTCCGTGAGGGAATTCTCCACGCGATGGCCGCGCACGATCAACCGGTGCGAATTGATGCCGTAGGGCGTGCAGGTGATCAGCGAGCACAGGTCCTGCCCTTCCACGATCTGCAGCGATTCCACTTCGTGGGGCTCGACAATCAGAATCTGATCGACCTCGTAGGTCAGCACCTCATCCAATACGCGGATGGTGAAGATGTCGCCGTAGGTCAATTGATCCAGATTGGTGAAGAGCTTGGCCGAGGGAAGGCCGCGATGGCCTGAGAAGGCGCTGTGGGTGCCTGAGCCGCCAGTGGGGAGCGATGTGCCCTCGATGTGGCCGATGGCCACCTGGAGCACCTCGTCGCTGGTGGAGTGGTAGAGCGGCAGCGTCACGGCAATCGCCGGGATCTCGATGATGCCCAGGATGCCGCTGCCATCCACATTCAGCAGCGAATTGTACTCCGCCAGCTCGCTCTCGGTGATGATGAGGCGCTGCTGGGGCGTTTCTGCCCGGAGGCGGTCGTTGTAGTCAACGGCGGCTTCCCAGTAGGGGGTGTAATCCACCTCATCACCGCTGTCGATGGCAGCGTTGTAGGTCGCCACAGCGCGGGACTGGTGGAAGGAATTGTAGTAGTCGCTGATGGACGGGTACAAAAGCAGGGCGAGGCCGGCGATGAGTACCACAAACAGCAGGATCGTTGTGAGGTGTTTCTTCACACGGGCCTCTCCTTTCCTGATGGATCAGCCGGGGAAGCAGCTGCTTCCCGCCTCCCCGACTGTCAAGACGGTTTACTCCTGATCAGCCTGCGCGCGGCGGCGAATGATCAGCACCAGCGCGGAGATCGCAACCATCGCGCCGCCCAGCAGATAGAACAGGGTGGTGCCGATGCCGCCGGTCTCAGGCAGGGTTGCGCCGATGTAGTTGAGCACATCGGTCTTCACAACGCCGTAGTTCTTGTCGCTGTCCACCGTCGCGCCGCCGACGTTCAGCTTCAGGGCGGTCAGGGCGGTATCAGGCGCGCTGCCGGCGTAGTTCTGATCGTTCTTGGTGGTCGCCTTCACGACGCATTCGATGTCCGCCTTGAGGGTGTTGTAGCCCTTGGGCGCCTTGGTCTCACGCAGGTAGTAGGAGCCATCGTCCAGACCAACGATCTTGATCAGGCCGCTTTCACCGGTGGTGAAGGTGGTGGCATTGACCTGGGCCGCCGTCCAGCCGGTCACGACGCCACTGGCATCGGTGATGACGTACTCAGGCGCGCCGCCCACATTGCGGTAGAACACGAACTCCGCATCCGCCAGGGGCTTCTGCGTGCTGCCGTCCAGCTTGGTCACATCCAGCTCGTAGGTGAACACAACGACCTCATCCCAGGGCGTGGTGGTGGTCGAGGTGCTCACGTTGGGATTGTTGGAGAAGGACAGGCGGGACTTGTTGGGGTTGCCGGGCAGGCCGATCTTCGCGCTCTTGTTCAGCTCGGCCTTGAAGTCGATGCGGATCGCCGCGCCGGTGGTGGCGGAGGCAACCTTCTTCAGGTCGGTGATGGTGAGGGTGAAGTCATCAGCGTCGGAGGAGCCGTTCACCACAGTGTAAGCGTCCTTGCTGATCTCGGTGCCGCCAACGGACACCTTGAGGCTACCGGGAATGAAGGTGAGGCCATCGCTCATGTCATCCTCGAAAACCATGGTGTAGGTGGCAAAGTGGCTCATGTCCGGCACCTTGGAGTAGATGGCGAAGGGCACCTCGTCACCGATGGAGTAGTCGGCCACGTCGTTGTAGTTGCTGCCGTAAGCGCCGGTGTTGGGAGCGGTAGCAGCCTTCACGTTCTCGTTGACCTTCTTCATGTGGGTGGTGCTGTCCGTCTTGGGGGACGCCGCGGCATTGGCCACGACGCAGACGATGAACTTGGTATGCGCGCCTCCCTCGGGCACCACGGTGTTCTTGACCAGGTAGTAGCCGGCAGGCAGGTTGTCAATGACGTACTTGCCCTCCGCCGCCACGAAGGTGGATTCAGCCTTGGCGGTGGTCAGGTTCACCGCAGCGGCCAGAGCGTCCACATTGCCGTCGTTCAGCACGGCGGACAGGGCGGCAGCATCGGTGTAGGTAACGCCATTCAGAGTCACGGAGGGGGTGACGTTGTCGCCCCACTCGATGTTGGAGAGCACCTTGCCGTTCAGATCACCCTTGAAGATCTGGTAAGCGGCATAGGTATATCCCTCTGCGCTGTTGTTGATGGTGATGGTGTAGCTCTGAGTATCGGAGCGGGATACCATCTCCGCCATGGCCGTGCTGGTCAGGACCAGCAGCAGAACCATCAGGATCGCTACAAGCTTCTTCATGTGTTATTCCCTCTCATTCATGATGATTTCGTACCTGAGTGATGATGGGGATGCGCCAGGGGCGCCCCGAGGAGAGGCCTTACGCCTCGTCCCCGGAGTTCCCTGCCCTGCGCTTCCGCTGAAGCTCTTGATACAAGAGGACAGTCGCTGCCATCATCAGCAGCAAGCCGCCAATCGTATAGGGAGTCGTACCGGCACCGCCGGTCTCAGGGAGGGTATAGGTAATCAGTTCATTGGTGATGGTGATGACGCCTGCTTCCGGTGTGTTGCCCGTGACGCTGCCGGTATTGTTCATATCGGTGCCCACGTGATGGAAGCCCTTGGGCTCATCGGTCTCAACGACGTAGTAGTACCAGGCGGTCACCTTGCCGTCCTCGGTCATGCCATAGGCATCAAGATTGCGCCAGGTGTACGTCCAGAAGACATTGCCGTTTGCATCCTTGCTCTGCGTGACGCCTTCGCTCTTGGCGTTCAGCGCCACCGTCGCAACCACCTCGTCACCCGCAACAGCACCAAACTTGGTCTGCGTGCGGCGGAGCTCCAGGGTGATGGTCGGGAGCTCCTCGGGCAGCACGCCGCCGTTGATGCTCCAGATCTTCTTCACGGAGACTTCCGTTTCGGTGTTGGTGATGGTGATGTTCTGGGCCTGCGTGGAGGGCTTCACACCGCTCTGTGCGCTGGCAGTGTAGTGCGCAGCGGCTTCCTTGCCAGTGCTGTCCGTCTCCACGACGTAGTAGCGGTACTCGCCCACCAGGCCGGTCGTGCCGTCCACCCAGGTCAGGGGCAGCTCCTTGATGGTCGCCGTCCAGCCGCTGTCCTTGGTCAGCGTGCGGAGGGTGTCATCCGGATAGGCCTTGTCCGAGCCGTCCACCTTGACCCATTCGCCGCCGCTCTTTTGCACCTTGTACTGCATGAGCTTGTAGGAAATGGAGGTCCTGGTGGTCGGGGTGGTGCCGGAGAGGTTGGTAAATGCCTTCTCGATGGTCAGCTGCGTGGGCGCGTTCACGATGGTCACCGTACCGTCATTGGCCACAACGCCGCCCTCGGTGCTGTAGGTTGCCACAAAGCCCTGGGGCACAACCTCACGCACAGAGAAGGTGTAGTCGCCCTTGACGGTCTGGCCATCCACCGTGATGCTGCCAGCCATGGGCTGATTCTCCCAGGTGTACGTCCAGTTTTCGCCAGCCGTCAGCTTGTAGCTGCTCACCACTTCCGTCAGCGTCACATTGTTCTCGGTGATGGAGCGGATCAGCTGTACCTCCACCGCAGGCTGCGTGAGGCTGCCCTGGGCGTACTGCTTGATCACAGTGAGCTTGGTCGTGGGAACATTGGGCGTGGTGTTGGTGATGGTGATCGTGCCGTCAATGATGCCGCTGTTGTTGGTGTAGGCGACATCATAGCCGGTGGTGATTTCCTCCACGTAGTAGGTATAGGTGTAGGTATCGTCCTCCGCCGGGAGGTTCTTGATGGTGAGTTTCCATCCATTTTCCGCGTTCAGCGTGTAGGCATCGGGCCCGAAAGTTTTCTGTACGATGGAACCGGCAGGATCCTTCGGGACGCCCTGCTGCCAGAGCTTGAACTGAACAGGAATCTTCTGGGCCTCATCGGTGACGTTCCAGTTCTTCACGACCGTCAGCGTGCGCACCTTGGTGTTGGTTACCGTCAGCATGCCGGAGGCCGAGATGGCTGCGTCGATACCGTTGCTGACGGTAGTCGTGCCGCCGTCGGCGGAGTAGGTCACCGTGAAGTTCTCGTTGGCCTTCTCTTCCACGTAGTAGTGGAAGGCGCCCACGATGTTCTTTCCCTCCACCGTCACCGCACCGTAGGCAGGCAGGTTCGCCAGCGTCTTGGCAGCGGTATCGGAGGTCAGGATGGTCAGCGTCTGGCTGTAGCTGGGGTCGGTCACCTTGGTGCTGCCGTCCAGGACGTAGCGCTTCACGGTGATGTCAACCTCCACCTTGTCAGCCTCATCGGCCCACTTCTTCTGGACATTGACCGTCAGCTGCTTGACCTTGTTGGTGATGGTCAGGGCGCCGTTCGCCGTCCAGGTATCAGGATTGGTGGCGTCAAAGCCGTCCACAGCCACTTCCTTCACGGTGTACTCGTAGGTCACGAGGGCGCCGTTCTCGTCGATGGTCTGCTTGGGCAGGTTGTTGATGGTAAGCGTCCAGTTGTCGGACGCCTTCAGCGTCAGGGGTTCGCCGTAGACGGTACCCTCGCCCTGCGTACCGGCAATGCGCTGGTACAGCTTGACGGTGATCGTCTCCGGGACAGCCGCCGCCGTTTCCGCCGGGACCGCCCAGCTCTTGCTAACCGTGATGCTGGTTGCCTCAGCCCTGTTGGCCACGGTGATCGTGCCGCTCTTGACCGCAGCGGATTCATCCGCCGTGCCGTTGCCGTAATCGACCACGAAGCCGGTCACGCCGGTGACGCTCACCTCACGGACGAAGTAGCTGTAAGCACCCTTATTGGAGGGCAGATCCTTGATGGTCGCCGTCCAGTTGTTGGTCTTGGACAGGGTGATGTACTGCTGGAGGGTGCTGCTCGTACCATCGTTGCGCCACAGCGCCATGGTTACCGTCGCGTCGGCGGGCGCGGGGATGGTTTTGCCATCCTTGTCCTGCCACAGCTTGGTAACCGTGATGTTAACCTTCTCGTCCAGCTCGGTGTTGGTCACCGTCAGCTTGCCGGAAGCCACGGGCGCGCCGTAGGATGCGGTGTAGCCCGCTGTACCGGACACTTCCTTCAAGTAGTAGGTGTAGGTCGTGCCGTCAGCCTCGCCTGCGGGCAGATTGTCGATGGTCTTGCTCCACAGGTTGTTCTCAGGCAGGGTGATGGTCTCCTGAATCTTCTCCGTCGCCGCGCCGTTCCTGGTCGCCACCTGGATCAGCTGGAGCACAACTTCCGCACCGGCAGGAGCCGTGGTCGTACCGTTCAGATTCTCCCAGAGCTTCTCCACCTCGATGCTCGTTGCATCCTGCTTGTTGGTGATGGTAATGGTATCGTTCAGCAAGGCATCAAAGGTGCCGTTGCTGTTACGGTTGCTGTACTCCACCGTGTAGTTGGCTGTGCCTTCAGTCTCCACCACGTAGTAGGTGTAACGGCCGTTGCCGCCTTCCAGATCGGTGAATATCTTCGTCCAGCTGCCATTCTCGGGCAGGGTGAAGGTGCCGACCACTTCCTCGGTGAAGCTGCTTGCCGTACCGGCGGCTGTACCGCCGCTAACTCCGCCGGACATACCGCTATCCGCTCCGGTGGCGGTGCTGCTGCTATCGATGCGGCGCACCAACTGGAGGGTGATGGTTTCACCGTCGGGCGCGGTCTTCGTGCCGTCCGCGTTCTCCCACAGCTTGGTCACCGTCAGGCCAACAGGCTTCTCGTTCTCCACGTTCGTGACCGTCAGGAGGTTATCGTCCTTATCAGCAGCTGCCGTGTAGTCCTTATCGCCGTTGCCGTAGTTCACGGTGTAACCCGGGATATTCGAGGACACTTCCTTCACGTAGTAGGTGTAGGTCGTGCCGTCGGCTTCACCCACAGGAACCCAGATATCCGTCATCCAGCTGCCGTCGGCCGTGGGCAGACTGATGGTATCAATCAACCGATCTGCAGCCTGTGCGTTGCTGGACTTGCTGTACAGTGCCAGGGTAACCTGCGCACCAGCAGGCGCGGTATTCGTGCCATCCAGGTTTTTCCATTCCTTCTCCACACTGAGTTGGAAGGCATCCTGATTGTTTGTCACGGTAATTTCGCCATTGGCATCCCAGATCAGGCCGTCAATACTGATGTTGTTGTAGGAGACAGCAAAATTCGGAATGGTATTCTCAACGAGATAGTAGATGTAATCATTGCCGCTGCTGTCCTTCGAGGCCAGACCGGTGATGGTCTTCTCCCAGCCGCTGGCATTGTTCAGGGTAAAGGTATCTTCGCCTTCCACCTTGACAGACTCAGGCATGCCGTTCTCGGTCTTGCGCATGAGGGTGAAAGTCGCGCTCAGCGTATCGGGCACGAACTCCTGGCCGTTCGTATCACGCCAAACCTTCTTGACGACCAGTTGCTCACCGACTTCCTTATTGGTGATAGTCACCGTATCGTTGACCGTCGGGGTAGTGCTGGTAGCGCCAGACGCACCGTAGTCAGGCGTGAAGCCTATTACTTCACCTACTTCGGTAAAGTAGTAGGTGTAGGTTTCACCCATGGCATTGCCGGCAGGGAGGTTTTCCACCTTGACCGTCCAATCGCTGCCCTTGGGCAGGTTATAACCCGAGACATACTCATCCGGTACCGTCGCGTCAGAGGACTTGCGATACAACTCAAGGTTGACTGAAACATCTGCCGGGGGAGTCATCGCCTCGCCATCAAGATTCACCCAGGCCTTATTGACCTCAATCCAGACTGTGTTCAGGCTGTTGGTTACCACGATGGTACCATTCGCAACGTCGTCCGGATTGCCCTGCGCATCAGCGGGGCTGTAGGAAACCGTGTAGTTGGGGATGACCTTGGTTTCCTTCACGTAGTAGGTGTAGGTTTCGCCATTGACACCCGCCTTGGGCAGGTCGGTAAAGGTCTTTCTCCACGCACCGGTATCCTGCAGGGTGAAGGGCTGACCGTAGGGCGTCTCCACCGGCTGGTCATCCGCGCTTGCATTCTTCTTGGTGGCTACCTGATAGAGCTGGAATTCCACCGTGGTCACATCAGCGGGATTGAACGTGCGGTCACCATTTTCATCCTTCCAGACTTTCTCAATGGTCAGCTCCGTGGCTTCCTGCTGGTTGGTGACGGTCAGCGTGCCTGCCTTGATGGGCTCGCACTCTGTTTCCCCATTGTCGCCGTAGCTCACAGTGAAGCCATCCACCCCCGTCGTTTCCTTGACAAAGTAGGCGTAGGCATTCTGTGCGTCATCATCGACGGGAAGGTCGTTGAAGGTCTTGCTCCACTGGCCGTTATCGGGCAGGGTGAACTTCGCAACCTCCGACTCCGTACCGCCGCTGGACTTGCACACGAGGCTCAGTTCAACCGTCACCGTACCGTCAGATGGCACAGTCATGGCGTTGCCTGAGACGTCAAGCCATTTCTTCTCCACCGTGATATCCACGTTCTGCGCGTTCTGCACGGTGATGTCGCCACTGGCAATCGTCCCGGCGTCCAGTGCAGCATCCTTGCCGGAAGCTACGTAATTCACGCTATCCGTGCTGTAAGAGGCGTCGTAGCCGTCGATAGCGGTTTCCTCCACATAATAGTGGAAGTAACCTGCAACATCCCCTACCTTGCCATAGGCAGGCAGGTCGGTAATGGTCTTCGGCGCGTCACCAACCAGGATCTTGATCGATCTGGTGTACGTATCGTCAACCTTGTTGCCATTTGCATCAAGCACGTAGCGCTTGAGGGTCATGGTCACATCCGTCGGCGTGGAATTGATCGTCCAGGTCTTGCTGACCATGACGTCGATATCCTTGGCCTTGTTGACAATATTCAACGCACCGTCAACAGACAGCCATTCCGTGGGATTCACCGTATCGAAGCCTTCAGCAGAGACCTCCTTCACGATGTACTCATACGAGATGGTCTTCTCATCATTGGTCTTGGGCAGACCAGTGAAGGTGCAGCTCCAGCTGCCAGCAGCATTGAGCTCCGCCGTCTTGCCGGGCATAGGTATGCCTGCACCGTTGGCGCCCACTTCACGCTGATACACCTGGACGGTGATGGAAGCGGGCATGTAGTCATCCGCGCCAAGGGCGGTCGTGCCGTCAGCCTTGAACCACTGCTTGTTCACCGTGATGGACAGGGTCTCGGAGGCAGGCTTATCGATCTCGTTGGTGATGGTAAAGCTCAGATCCTCATTGCTGATCTGCGCACCCGTCACCTCTGCGAAGGTGCCGGCATCCGTGAGTTCCACTTCCTTGATGGTGTAGGTGTACTCGCCGGATTCGCCAGCCTTGAGCAGGTCGGTGATCGTCTGCGTCCAATTGGCAGCTTTCGTCACCTCGATGGCCTTGTCCGTATCCCCTGCCAGCTTAACACCGTTGTTCGCGTCCAACGTGCTGGTGATATCGACATCATTCTGGTAGAGCTTGACGTAGATGGTATCCACCGGCGTGTCGGTCACAACGGTGATACTGTCGTTCTTGTACTGCCAGGTCTTGATGATCTGAACGGAGACGCGGGCGTTGTTCGTATTGTCGATGGAAGCAGTGTAATCGCTGCCCACATTGCCATACTTGACAGTGCTGTCCCCGAAGGTGACTTCCTCGTCGTACTCGATGATGTAGCCGTTTGCACCAACTTCCTCGATGTAGTAGTGGTACAGGCTGCCATGATCGTCGTACTGCTCCAGATCCTCCCACACAAGCGTGGAGAGCCAGGTGCTGGTCGCACTGTCATAGAGCGCCTTGGTGTTGCTGGCATCGCCGTTGAAGGCGGTATCCTGCGTCACCACGTCGCCATTCTTGGTGTAGCGGTTCAGGTCGATCTTCACAGCGTCCATCTGCTCGGTGGGGGTGCCGCCGATCCAGGACTTGCTGACCTGGACGTCCACCAGCTTGCGGGTATTGGTGATGGTCACCGTGCCGCCATGACCAACGGTACCATCCGTCGCGGGCGTGGCATCGTTGCTCTCGTAGGTCACCGTGTAGGCGTCGCCCGGATTCGTTTCCTCCACGCGGTAGGTGTAACCCATCGGCAGATCCACCCAGGTATGGCTCAGCTTGGACGCAGTCAGGGTCACCGTGCCGATATCGGGCGCAACTTCCTCATTGCCTGCGTGATCCTTGCGGTACAGCTTGACCTCGATGTCCTTGGCGTCACCGGTGGGGTTCCACGTCTTTTCAACCGTGATGGTCGTGACCTGATTCTGAACATTCACCGTGTTCTGCACATCAGGGCCGAAGGCCTTAACGACCACCGGGGCATAGCCAGAACCATCCTTGCGGTACTCCGTCAGGGTGTACTCGCCCACAGGGAGCTTCGTCACCGTGAAGGAGGACTCCGTAGCAGGCATGACGATGTAGTTGCCTTCGTAGCTCACATTGCTGGACAGCGTGCCGGTTGTGACCGCATTGCTGTTCTCATCAGTGATCACAAAGTACATCTTCGTGCTCGCAGAGGGAGTGTAGCTGTTGCTATCCTCATCAACCCAGGTCTTGTTGACCGTCAGGCTGATGTCGGTAATCTGCTCATCCCTCGTGTTGGTGATGGTGATGGTGCCATCTGCATCGGTGTTGTTGCCGGTGTAGGAGGTGATGTAGCCAGTGGGCGCGCCGATTTCTTCTACATAATAGTAGTACTGGCGGCCATACTCATCCGTCATGTCCAGGTTGTTAAAGGTCTTGAACCAGTTGCCATTACCATCCGGCAGCTTGTAGGTATCGATCGGCTCATCCACATCGTCCAGCAAGGTGGCTTCCTGCGTACGATTGTGATCGTCACGATTGGTTGTCAACGTTACTGTTGCATTGCTGGTGATCGGAATAAGATAGTAGAAGATCGTCGTTTCGTTGGGATTGGCGAGCGTACCCAGAGTAGTATCCAAACGCTTCGCATAGTTCTGTGGAACACCGCCAACCGTCAACTCCGGCATCGGCTCTTCGTCGTAGTACTCACCCCAGCTGTACTGCACCTTAACAGACAGAATCTTACCGATCTGTACATTGGTGAAATTTTGCTCCGGCCGGCTGCTTGTAAAGGTGAAGTCAACCGTCTCAGTCGAAGTGTTCGCCTGCTGGTAGGTCTTACGATACAGCTTAAATTCAATGCCGTCAGTCGGATGATCCGTATCCTCATCGCCATTGGCACGCTTCCACAGCTTCTCAACCGTCAGCGAAGTAATCTTCGTGTTGTTGATCTGCTGGACGGCATTCTCGTCGCGGGTGCCACTCAGCGTGGGATCTGCGGTACCATCGCCGCCATAGGTCGTATCAAAACCAGGCAGCGCGACTTCCTCTACATAGTAGTAGAAGTCACCGCTGACAGTGGTCTTGGTGCTGCTCTCGTAGACGGAGCCCGTGGAAGGCAGACCCGTGATGGTGTAGGGCATCGTGGTATCCGCGGCTACGGTGATCTCCTTGCTGTAGGTTTCATCGTAGAAATAGCGGTTCGTGCTGGTAATACCATCCCAGGTGTAGATGCCGCGCTTGACAATCAGCTTGATCTCCTGCGGCTCAGAACCGTTCCAAACCTTTTTAACCTTGATGGACACGGTATCGCGGGTGTTTTCAAGGTCGACCGTCGTTGTCTTGTCAGCCTCGAAGACCAGGTTCTCGTTGCCATTGTCCGTACCGGTCTGCTTGAATCCGCCAGGAACGCTCTCTTCTACCTTGTACTTGTAGTCGTAGAGCTTCACATTCTGGTCATAGGCAGCCGTGGCGTACAGCGGCAGATCCTCGAGAGTCACCGTCCACTGGTTATCCTCGCTAAGCGTCTTCTGCTCGGTGGTCAGAGTGACCTCCTTCCAGGAACGCTCGCTCTCCGGCTTGGTCATGTCCATGCGGTAGAGCTTGTAGGTGATTGCAGGCTTGTAGCCGTCATCCACATCAGGATTGGTGATTATCCATTCCTTGTTGACCGTCAGGTTGGTGACATAGCGGTCGGGCTCTTCGGCCTGATTGCGGATTTCCATACCGCCGGTGGTGATACCGTCGTTGTTGAGGTACTCAGCCGGCTTGAAGCCCGTGAGGGAGGTCGTTTCCTTGATGTAGTAGTAATAGGAAGCGCCCGTCGAATCGGTCTTGGGCAGATCATCAAGCACGATCTTCCACTCTGTGCCAGCCGTCAGGGTAAAGCTGCTCTTGCCATGGAGCGTGCTGGTGCACTTTGTCGGATCGCCATTGTCATCCTGACAGTCAGCGGTGTGCTCGATGGTATACAGGGTGGGATTCTGATCACCCTTGGTGGTGCTGCGGTAGAGCTCGAAGTCGATGGAGTCAACCGGTACATCAGCCATCTCCACGCCCTCATGATCAAGCCAGACCTTGTTCACCGTCAGCTGGATCATCTTGCGCTCATTACGCACATAGAGCGTCGAGCCAGAGTTGGACAGGTCGATGGCAGAACCCCAGAACTCAGCATTCCACTCATTGTCGGTATTGGGGTAATTGTTGCCCCAGTCGTTCTTGCTGTAATCCGGATAGTGGAAGTAGATGACAACGGAGCTTGCGCCTACGGTTGTCATATCCACCTTCACGTCTTCATAACCAGCGGGGGCTTGCACCTCCACCAGACAGTAGGCACGGTTTTCTTCCAGCCCACCGGGCCCCTTTGTTAGCTGAGGGATGATGACTCGGCCATCCTCGTTGGCAGTCAGGGTGAGCTTCTCCGCCTGCGGGCCATCCACTAATTTCCAGGAAGTAGATGGTCTTTCCCACCGGTACAGTTCAAACACAGCACCGGGCAGGGTGATCGCCATATCGGCCTTATCCACCTTGATGAGCGTCAGCGTATTGCCCGTGGAAGAGCTGCCGGAGGTGCCGGAATCCGGAACGGACGACTGAACACCGCTGTTGGCGGCATTACCTGCAACGCCCTCCAGCAGCGCGGAGTTGCTGAACTGCGTCTGGGTGGTCACTTCAACCTTGCTGCCGTTGTATTCGCTTGTATCATACAGGTATGTGACGACATCATTGCCGTCATAGATTTGTTCGATTTTGTAAGTATACTCGACAATGATCGGCGTCTTGTCAGGGATGGTGAAGGTAAGCGTCTGCTTTGCAACAGGAACAGCCTTTTGAATCCATCCGTTCCATCTATAGTTCTGATAAACACACCAACCAACATTGGTCGTTGTGCTTGTATCGGTCGTGCTCTGGAAAGTCCACAGTGTACCCGGCAGGTAGCCCGCCTTGTTGCCGTTCTCATCCATGCGATAAAGCATGGGCTCACCCACAAGCGTCGCCTTGTTCAGATAGGTGAGATAGAACGTCCCGTAATTACTCGTCTTCTCATGCTGACCAAGGGTCGTATAGGACATGATGTCAGTCAGGGTCAGCGTGTCGCTTCCAGCCAGGAGATCCTCCCCTGCCTTATTGATCTTCAGAGCAAAGGTAACCTCGCCGGTTTCATTATTGTAATCAACGCTCTTAACCTTGGAGATCGGGTTCTCGCTTACCTTGCCCACCGTGATGCTGGCCGTGGAGTCAGCATCGCCATAGACCTGACCATTGACCGTCACATCAACGGAGTTGGTCAGCACGACCTTCTCCAGCTCATTGGCGTCATACACGGGCGTGGAGGGCAGGAACTCCGTCAGATCAATCGCCGTGGCATACTTCACGTAGAAGGTGCCGTTGTTCTTGAACCACTCGGGCTTCTCCTCGCCGTCCACCGTCAGGATGAGGGTGAACGTACCCTCGCCTACCGTCAGCGCATAGTTCACCGTGCCGGCGCCGTCCGCCGAATCCACCGTGAAGGAACCCGTGCTCTCGTTGCCCAGAGGATATTCCTTGTTCGTGAGCGCACTGACGACCTTGAAGGAATCAGGCTTCAGCGTGGCATACTGCGGCAGCGTATCATTCAGTGTCGCAGAGGTGGCATTGTCGTTGTCGATGGTGATGGCAATGCGCCACTCCCAATTGTCGGACTTGCCGTTCTGCAGCGTAGAAGAAGAATTGACATTGCCCCACGCATCGCTCTTGACAACACGAGGCTTCTCGATATACCTGGCAGTACTCTTCCAGGCATTGTTCAGAGACACGTCATTCTTGAAGTTCTTCTCCATGTAATCTTCATACAGGGAGGTTTTCGCCGTGGACGTGTAGGGAACCCGGATTTCCGTGGTCTCCGTTGTCCCAGGCACATAGTCCTTGGTAAAGGTGATGAAGAAGTCAGAGAAGCGGTACTTGGCGCGCTCGTCCTCAGACGTCGCCTGCAGCGTCTCATAGCTGCACTCGTACCAACTGCTATTGAGCTCGTAGTAGAACTTGAGCGAAATGGTATCGCCAAAGATATCCATGGCCTTCTGCGCTGCGGTCAGAACCTGCACAGCAGACATGTAGTGCATGGCGATGTGCGCATTGTCGGTGGTGTTATTATCAACACCAACCGTATCCTTGAACTCGGTTCCGGCAGGAATGCCAGAGGCAGGCACAGTGATGATCATATCCCAGGACAGAACCTTGTCATCACCGGATTCCGCAACACCGGTCAGTTCCTTGTCAACGTCGCCCTGGCCCTCGATCGTGATGGTATTCGTGGTGACCTCGTCACGCCAGGTCTCTTCGTAGGAATGTGTGCCATCGTTATACTGACCGTTATGAGCAATTGCCGTATTATTGAAGTTCTGGGTGGCAAAGCCCGGCTCCGCCGTTGTGTAGTACGTGATGGTGTAAACTCCCTTATCGGTGCCACGACCCGGGTTAATCCGAATGCCGGTTATTTCACCATCGCTGTTCGTTTGATAAGTAAAATTATTTGTATTCTGATTGTCACGGAGCACCGTAATACCACTTCGCCCGCCGACCGCGTTCTTAAGCATTCCGTCAAGCACGTAATACCCCTGAACTGCATTGTTGCCGGTGGGATTCAGCGTAACCGTCCACTTGATCTTTCCATCCTCAAGCACTCCGGTTTTGGCCAGATAGGTATTATTCGGATTGAACGTCTGGCTGTCCGAATCAGTGTCCGTCACATAATCCGTGCTGCCTTCCGTGCCGGAAGAAGTGACAACGGTATTGTTGTAGCTCAGGCGCACATTGCCCTCGGGGAAGTTATCCGTATCATAGGTGCACTTGTAGGTAACGACATACTCCTGCCAGGTCTGTCCGTCCGCAAGGGTCATCTGGGGCAGGGTCGCAGTCAGGGTCGCGCCGGTCTTCACGCCGGCATCGTTGGTAACATCAGCTGCCGCGAAATCCGTCACCTGATCCTTGATGGAGTCGCCGGTCTCGTTCGTGCTGCTGCGCAGAACCACATCCGCCAGCTCGATGCTCTTGAACAGATTGTCGGAGTGGGTCAGCGTGTCAGACAGCGCCACCACATCGGGCGTACCCTTATCCGTACGCACAACAACGGTGTACAGCACATGCTTGTCATCGCCCTCCAGGTTGTTGACGCTGCTCTTGTCCGTGCTGATGGCGTAGCTTCTGTTTTCATTTTCCGGATAGGTCACCACACCATCCGGGATCTCCAGGATTTCGTCGCCGAACTCTACTTTGACGCCATCCTTGTCCGCAGCAACATCTTCGATGATGTTCGCCTTGTAATTCAGCTCGTTGGAAATGGTGGGGTTCTGGTCGGTCGCACCCTCGGCAGGCTTCTTGGAATCCAGGTAGGCCTGATCGAAGGTGATGGTGACGGTATAGGTATTGTCGCTGTTCTTGGTAAACCGATAATTGAAGGACTTGACATTGATACCGGTGGAATCGTCGTATGCGGTATAATCCTTGTTCAGCAGAGATTCCGGAATCTCCACGCGATCATCGAAGTTGAACGTGAAGACCTTGTTGGCCGCAATGATATCCTGATACGGGATATCAAAGTCCATGTTCAGCGCAACATTGTACTTGGCAGGCTCCGTGCTGTTGTCGAAATCGACGTCATAATCGTTGGCAGCGTTCTTCTGCAAGGTCACGCTCTTGATATAACCGGACAGATCGCCCGCCGTCACAGTATTGCGCGCCACCAGGGAGAAGAGCCAGTCCGATGCGCCGCAAGCATCCGTATGCGCGTGCTCCTCGGCAAAGCCGCAGAGGAGGCTGCCCTCGCTGTTCATGCAGGCGTCCGTATGGGTATGGGCTTCCTTGCCGCAGGAGTAAACAGACTCCCGGTCGGTTTCGTCCATATCCGTCATCTCATCGACGACATAGTCCTGCTGGCTCTCATCAGAAGCATCAGAATCGCCAGTGACATTGCCAAGGGAAGACTGCCAATCAGACTTGAGCTGGTCAAGCAGACCGCCCATGCTCTCCAGCACCTGATCATCCGAAGAGTCGCTGTTGTTGCGATCCTCCGCCGAGATGGGCTTCTCGGTAGCAGCAGGCGCAGCAGTGGGAGCCTTGGTCGCCTCAGGGGCCTTGGTAACAACAATCTCCTCATCGGCCGCAGACTCATCGTCGGAGGAATTGGTCTCCTGATTCGTCAGCGCGCCGATGGTGGACTGATAATTGTTCATCAGCTGGCTCAGATCAGCAGGAACCGTCGTTTCCGGTTCATCCGTCACCTCAGGCATGGGTTCCATATAGCAGGCCTCGCCGTGGGCATGCTCGGCGGCAGTGCAAACAAGCACCTGCTGATAGCAGGCCGCACCATGGGCATGGCCGTCATCCGTGGCGGTGACAAGCTGGACGCAGTTCGCGTTGTGGTTGTGCTCGCTGATCTGCTCCTTGCCGCAGAGCACCAGGCCCGTCAGCGGATCGTAACAGTCAGAGGTGTGCTCGTGGAGATTCGCCAGCACGGTGCAGAGCAGCTCGCCGGAGGTCTGGATGTAGCAGGCGTCAGCGTGGGTGTGTGCGCCCTCCCCTTCCGCCAGGCCGCACACAGCCGTGTCGCTGGTGGGATAGCAGGTGTCGGTATGGGCATGCGCGCCCGCACCAGCCTCCAGACCGCAGGCAACCATCACCTGCGCGGTGTAGCAGGCGTCCGCGTGGATGTGACCATCCAGATCGGTGGACGTGGTTTCAGGAAGGTTACATGCGAGGATGCGATTTGTAACCTCGCATTCCGCCGTATGCACATGACCCTCGCCGGAAACCAGACCGCAAGTCGGTTCTGCGGCGGCATAGCAGGAACTGTCATGCGCGTGGCCGGCAGACTCCTCGATGGTGCAGGCGAGGCTCGTGAGCTGGGCGTAGCAGTCATCCGAATGGCGGTGCTTGGGATTGCTGCGAAGGGTGCAGATCAGCTCGCCCGCATCGTCACGGCACTCGGCGCTGTGGCGGTGGAAATAATCCTCCGAAATACCGCAGGCGATTTCGCCATCAGCATTGCGGCAGGTGTTGCTGTGGGTGTGGGGCACAAAGCTGCATGCCATCAGCTTGACCTGCGCGGAGGTCGCTTCGCGCTCCTCCTCCTGGCAGATCAGCTCCTGCACGTAGCAGTCGCTGCTGTGCGTGTGCTCCGCCAGACCGCACCAGGTCTCGGTAGACATGGTCAGGCCTGGCACCATCAGGACATAGGACGTTGTGATGGCCACCACCAGGGCCAGTGCGGTAAATGCCCGCAGCATGCGGACACGGTGCTTGCGGCGCAGGATGTACTCTTCCGCTTTCTGCAGAATCTCTTCTCTCACTGTGCTTCAAGTCTCCCTTCCTAAATCTTCTATCGTATCACGCGGTTCGTCGTGTTGTTATTGAATCAGGCCAAATCTGTTCAGGGGCCAGAACCGGATGAACACCTTCCCCAGCACCTGCTCGTCAGATACCGGGCCGATCACCACACTGCGGCTATCCGCAGAGGTGGAGCGGTGATCGCCCATCACGAACAGCTTGCCGTCCGGAACCTGATAGGGCAGATCAATGGAACAGTCACCCAGGGCTTTTTCGGTGAGGTAGGGCTCCTCCAGGAGCTTGTCATTGACGTAGACATTGCCTTCAAGGTCGATGTCCACCCACTCGCCCGCAAAGGCGATAACCCGCTTGACGAGGAGCTTGTTGTTGTAGTAGAACGCGATGATATCGCCCCGTTCAAAGCTGTTTCCCTTAAGGATAGCGGTGATCTCGCCATCGCTGATCACCGGGGTCATGGATGAACCCGTGATCTGTAGGATCGGCATGAACAGCATGGCCACCAGGATGGCCACCGCCGCTACCACCAGGAGCGAATAGAGGGTGCTCCTGAGGGCCTTGCCGTAGCTGGTTCGCCGCTTTTCGTATTTCAGCTCTGCTTCCAGCTGCTCGATGGAGGGTGCTGTAAGGGGCGGTTTCGGTGCTCGCTGGCCTGTATCGCTCATGAGGCTCCCTCCTTCCCGCTTTGCCGGGCCAGGGCCAGGATGTCCTCCGCCTGACGCCTTGCAGCTTCCAGCATCGCTTCGCATTCGCGCTCACAATTCTCGCGGTACTGGTCAATGGCCTGCTGCGCCGCGGCAAAGACGCCGCTGAGCTTTAATGACGCCTCGGCAATGGAGCCGCATTCGGCGATTTCCAGCCGCCTGCTTTCCAGGGCTGCCCGGGCTTCCTCCAGCTGCTGCTGCAGGGCCAGGTTCTCTCTGCCCTGAGCGATGAGGATCTCCAGCAGCTCTGTACGGCTGAGCTTTCGCAACTCTTTATCCGTCATGCCATGCCTCCGTGAGATTGGTGTTGGTGCTCGTTCCGGATGCCTGCGTCAGCCATTTCCCATATGGCTAAAATGGCGCAAACACAGGTATGTATGGAGAGTCTCTCCATACTATGTAAATTTTAACACATATTGCTGTAAAGTCAAGGGATACCAGCCCGATTTTCCTTGATTTTCCGCACTTTTTCTGCATTTTGCCGCCAACATGTATCGACCATTTTCTTTGTTTTTGCGATGTAACCGACTTTAGGTCTGTATTTCACCCGCACAATCGAATTTTTGCGATATTTCAACCGACTTCCGGTCTGTTTTTGCTCTTTTGGACAACAAACAGCGGCAGTCCTTGACTTGGACTGCCGCTGCGGGGGATTCAGTTGCTTACTCGTCGCTGTCCTTGGCGAAGTCACCGCCGGATTGCTGCTCCAGCTCCGGATGGGCCTGCCGGTAAGCCGCTCTGCGGCCCACGCGGCCAGTTACACGGGTGGAGGCGGTATTCTCCGCTTCCGCCGTCTCGGGACGGCTGTACTGGCTGGACTCTGCCGGGGCTGCGTAGGGCGTGTAGGAGGCGCCGGACTGGGGCTGCACGTAGGTCTGCGAGGCCTGATAATTTCCCGTCTGCTGGGGCTGCTGCGTTTGTGCAGAGCGGGCAGCAGGGGCGGTATTGGCGGGCCTGCGAACGGTTGCGCCGGTGGATTGATAAGGGTTGGAGCGCTGGGCGCTCTGGTTGGGATAGGTACCGGTACGGGGCTGACCGCTCTGAGTCGCCTGACGGGCGTAGGGGCGGTCAGCGCTGCGGGCTGCCTGTGCGCGGCGCTGAGCGGCACGCATGGCGATCCTGCGGCGCTTCTGCTGATAGCTGACGAAGGCGAATACGCCGCCGCCAACCACCAGCAACAGGGCGATGACGATGATCCATACCAGCGCCGAGCTGCCGCCCTCTGTGTTGTTGGTGGGATAGGTGACATTGGGCAGTGGCGCGAGGGTCGGCGTCTGGGTCGGCACGGGCGTGGTCTCCCAGGGCAGCGGCTCCAGGGTGGGCGTCGCCGTGGGATTGATCGGGCCAACGGTCGCAATGGGCTGGAAGGGCTCATAGCTGACATGCACGCCGCTGTTGGGGTCGGTCCACTGATTGACCGCCTCGTCCTCGGGCGTGATCAGGCCGCCGGTGCCGGTAAAGCCGATATCATCATTGCTGGAGCTGCCATTGCCGCTGTTGTTGGCAATGCCCTGGCGGTACTCCTCGCTGCCAAGGAACTCCTCCAGCTCATAGATGCTCATCTGATGGAAGTAGTTGCCGTGGATGTAGCCCGTTTCGCCGCCATAGGAGACGTTATACCAGGCCTCGCCATCCACATATTCGGTGCCCAGCACCAGGCAGAATGCGTAGTTGCGCAGCATACGGATACGCTTGCTGTCCGTCGTGGGGCCCTCGCGGAAGTTGACGGAGGTGCTGGTCTTGACGTAGCCGTAGGAGGACAGGCCATTCTCATCAAAGGGCTGATTGCTGGTCACAGGCGTGGGGGGCGTGGCGTTGAGGCTA
Organism: Clostridia bacterium; assembly: GCA_017481825.1. Taxonomy (GTDB): domain Bacteria; phylum Bacillota; class Clostridia; order Christensenellales; family Aristaeellaceae; genus UBA11524. The sequence goes on along the minus strand of JAFUOR010000151.1, from coordinate 1,294 downwards.
TCCAGATAGGCCTCCTGTTCTGCCACGGTCATCAGGCGCAGCATGTCGGCGCGGATGTAGCCCCAGGTGTTGTCGTACCAGACGATGTGCCAGGCAACGCCGTCGGGGTAATTTTGGCCGTCCACCAGCACCACCGTTCCCTGAGGCAGGTAGTCGATGATGCGGCTGTACTCGCTGTCGTAGACGCGGAAGGGCACATTGTCCCCCACGGCGTAGGCGTAGCAGTTGGTGATCTGAATGGGTTCGGGCGTGCTGGTGGCAAGCTTGGTGGGCTCGGGCGTGGCGTTCTCCTCCAGCCAGAGGTTCTTGTAATATTCAGCTTCCTCGTCCGAGATATAGCGCAGCGCGCTGTTTTGCACATAGCCGCTCTGGCCCTCCAGCGTGGTCACGAGGCTCCAGGTTTCGCCGGTCTGCTGATCCCAGGCCTGGTTGGTGACGTACACCAGCTCATTGACCTCCAGGCGCTGGATGATGGTCGTATCGTCCGCGCTGATATCCGTGCGCTGTGCCGTGACGCGGTTGGTCAGGGCATAGCCATCATAGATGACGGGCGTAGGAGTGATGGTGGGCGTGGCCGTGGGGGTGGGCGATGGGGACGGCGTGGGCGTGTAGGTCGGCACCGGCGTTGCGCCGATGGACGCGGCATACTGATCGCTCTCCGCCTGGGTCATGACGGTCAGGAAGCTGCTCATCATGTAGCCCTCCTGGCCATCAATCATGATCTTCGTCCACAATTCGCCGCCCTCGTTGAGCTCCTCCACGATCAGGAAGACCTTGCTGTTCTTGCTCACGCGGCGCAGCACGGTATCCTTGCCGCCAGCGGTTGAAGGCTCGCTGCGCATGGCAACATCCACACCGGTTACCGTGCCGTAGCGGCGAATATCCGTACCGGTGGGAATGGGCGTTTCGACGACCTTCTTGGCAAAGACCAGATAGACGTCGCTGGGGTTGGCCACGCCGTCGCTGGTCACGTAGACCTCCACGGGCGCGGCGCTGTCCGGCTCATAACCGGAGGGCACAAGGGAGGCGTCCGCCTGGATGATGTGGGTCTGATTGGCGCTCAGCTCCTTGGTGAAGGGGCCGGCGATGATGTGATTGCTCTGATCCAGGTACGTGATGGTGATGAAGGCCGTCTTGGGCGCAGGACGGTAGTAGAAGGCGATCTCCTCCTTGGAAAGGCTGCCATCCTCATAAACCGTCACGGGAATGACGTCGTCCATCGCCAGCTCGTAGCCTGCAGGCAGCTGCTGGGGATCCGCAGTGATTTCGTAATGGCCAGGCGCCAGATAGATCG
>JAFUOR010000150.1 GCA_017481825.1 Clostridia bacterium | reverse complement strand
TTTCGTTCGAGCCTTTTGCTCACGGAGAACACCCGACGCCTCTCCGCCCTCTGCTGACATTATCTCACCTCTGAGTCGTGTCAGCAAGTCCTAAAGGAGCGCAGGTCTCCTCTAAAACCTGACTATATCATACAAGGAGAAATGATAATGGATATGTTTACTTGCTACTTCGATATGGATACCGGCTGCGTTGAAGTATGGCTGACTGACGGCCGCATCCTGTCCATTGACTGCACCAAGGTCGAACAGGTCGAAGCTGACAATATGTATCAGCGCGCCGAACTGGACTACCTGATCTATAATGACCCGGAGGCCTACGCGGAGCTGATCTTGAACGGCGATCCGAAGGCATATCTGAAAGCCGTGACTGAGTATAAACCCTTGGACTAATGAACAGCGCCCACCGATCAGAGATGGTCGGTGGGCGTTTTCATTTACTGCAAACTTTATTGAAGCCCGCCCAGCAAAGCGTTATAGATTGATTTCGCAAGCCAAATGCAGTATAATTTACCTATCCGTTCATAGATACAACACGATAAGGAGGCTTACCATGTTTGGAATCACTTATTCTACGTGGAATAGTGTATGTGAAATGTATCTCAACCTGAAGCCTGGCACTCAGAAAGCCTACCTGCAGTGGTTTCCATTTACTCGTTTTACATCAGAAGACAAATGCAGAATTATTAGTCAGAATTTCTTTGATGAATACATAAAAACTGGCTCGTTTATTCTGTTTCCATATGCAATGTATCAATCAGAAAACTATCTGCAGAAAAGCGATGGCAGTTTCAGAGATTCTTCACTCATCTCCCCCATCCTGTATTTGGTTCTGCAATCTATCGGAAAGGAGATTTTTGACCAATACACACCCCAACGACCTGGGAACATTTCTGTTTACTACGCAGGCAACTATGCGTACATGCGCCCCAAATATAAGCAGGATTATGATGACTTTTTCAAGGACCTAAACGCTTCGATTGATGAATATCAATACTTCATCAAATCAGATATTACGAATTTCTTTGCAAACATTTGCATAGATACACTAATTAGACAGATTGACACAATCTGCAATATGCAGTCCCCACACTTTTCTCAGGTCCAACTGTCCCTTTACAAAGAACTGTTAGCGTATTGTGGAAATGGACGCTTCCCGTTAGTTGAAAACAGTATCGCTTCTTCGTTTCTTGCAACAGTTGTATATCTGGACAGTATTGATACGCGTCTGCACAAGTATATTTCTGAAAACATATCCATCATTACCAATTTCCGTATCGTCCGTTATGTGGATGATATGTACATTTTAATGTCAACAGATAAGCCAATTGGTTATCTTCACGAAGCATATAACGAAATCAGGAATGAATACTCCTCTATTCTCAAAGAATACGGCTTAGCTTTGAACACAAAAAAGTGCTGCCTAAAAGAAACACGAGAAATCAATGCAGAATTGAAGAAGTCGCTATATGATGAATTCTTCAATGGGCAAAAACACGATATTGAAGAGCTTTTCCAAGGCGCATTGCTGCGCTTTCTGAACGATCTTTCCATCGAACTGCTTCTTGACAGTATTGATATAGAAGGATATAACGCACTTATTCAAAAGCATTTTTCATCGAACGACATAGAATTCACCGCCGGTGAAGTGTTCAACTATTTCGTCTACGAAAATGATTTGGAATTACAGTCGGCCCCTGTAGTAAACGCAATCATTGAAATTCTTGAGCAAAGCATATCATTTATTTCACTTGATTCCAAACGGCTTACTGTCATGATTATGAAAACAAAAAACGCAAGGGCAATCAAAGCTTTTTTGAACCAGCTATTCCGCAAAAACCGTGAAGGTAAATGGAATTCTTATGATACAACAATTGCAATTGCCTACCTTATTCAAAGCGAATTTCGGCACATTGATCTACTATCAATCTTGTCCACGCGTGTCCCTGCACTCCACGAGTATTACTACAGCAACTGTGCAGCAAGTGCTATGTATTGTTTAGCATCATCACAACGCAACGCGTTACGGAAAGCTATTGCGAATGACAGTAAAGCACACTACCTTTACTTCATGCATTTATGCGAGATGCGTAGAGCTAACTATTTGGCTGCATTTGCATATTTCAAAAATTGTTTCGATAGGATCACTGCTGACTTGGATTTCAGTAACAGAAGCGATCCGAAGCAAAAAAAGCCTAACTATAAGCGATTCTACTCCGAATCCACAATTGTTGATTTTTATAAATCCATCAACAATAGTGAGCCAATAATACGCACTGCGCATAAGTTGCGAAACGCAAATCCGTTGTCGCACTCTTCATCAGAATTGCTTGATCATGCAAATACGTCAGAAGAGCTGTGCACCATCATTGATAATCTGATGTCGCTGTTACTTGACTACATACGTTTTAACAATTGATGCAACCTTACGAATACTCTTGGAGGAATAATTATGAGACCACTCTCACCGGAACACATTTGCAGATGGAAATTAAACGAGTTAATAGGAATTGTCGATTCTTTTGAAGATAAACTCGCCCAAATTGTCACTGAACAGCATATTACCGTTGCTGAAGACTATAAAAACATTCTACTCCGGTATGCTGCTAAAAGCATAGTATCAGTACAAGAGATATGCATCCTCTGTACTCATGGGTATCCCGATGGTGCGCTGGGGATAGCAAGGAGCTTATATGAGCACTTCATTTACATTGCGTCCTTTATATCCAAACGTAACGATCCGGATTTTATCAGTTATGTAAAAGATTATTTTCTTGATTCTGAAATTCAAATCTGCAAATTGGCTGATGCCCAAAAAACTCACATGAACGAAGCTGAGAAAAAAAGCATAACTGACAGAAAAAACAATGCCAGAAACGCAGCTTCACGACACATATCATCACCGTACTGGTGGACAGGCTTTACGCATTTTGAAAATATTGTTGAATATATACGTCAGCAGCCCATATCAAACGGTGCAGAAGATTTGACAATCCGTCTCCACGCTTTATACAAATTAGCATGCTCTGTATTGCACTCAAACTCCTTCGGGAATCAAATTCGATTAGGTGTTGATAATGAGTTTTCAGGGATCGACACCAGACCATTAACTGATGGTCATGAGTTCTCATTGGAATTAACCACCACAACATTGATTTTTATTATAGGTGCAATATGTACAGAGTTTAATATGGATCATAAAATGTATACAGAGCCTCTGAACGATTTGGTTGAGTATTATCGTAACAATGCAGTTCCTGCTTCCGAATAGAGTTGCATACAAAAAAAAGCCGCCCGGCCATCATTCCCGGCGGCTTCATCATTTTACTTCCTGTTCCAGGTCATGAAACTGTTCAGCGTCGAAAAATTCTTGAATAGTGATACCGAATCCATCACATAGCTTCTTGATGGTGGAAATCGTCGCGCTGCGGTTACGGCCACTGACGATATTGTTCACAGTGGACTGCGTAACGCCGCTGATATTGCTTAGCTTGTTGACAGAAATCTCGCGCTCCTCACACAGCTGCACAATACGCACCCTCACAGCTTCGCCAATGCACATCGGTATCACCTCGCTTTCATGTGAAAATGATACTCAATCCCCATTGAAAAGATTAACCCTTTTGAGTTAAAATAACTCAAAAGGGGTGATTTTTCATTATGAGTAGAAAACGTTGCTTCTTCATCGGCCATCGCGAGGCATCTGATGATCTTTTGCCCGCTCTCCGTACAGCCATTGAGCAGCATATCGTTGATTACGGTGTATCGGAGTTCCTGGTAGGCAAATACGGCGGCTTTGATCGCCTTGCAGCGCAATGTGTGATTGAGGCAAAGCAAAAGCATCCGGGAATCACGCTCACGCTGCTACTGCCCTACCACCCGTCTGAACGAAAGATAGATCTACCCCAGGGCTTTGATGGCAGCTGCTACCCGCCCGGTCAGGAATCTGTTCCCCGGCAGATCGCCATCGTCCGTGCCAACCGATACGCTGTTGATCATTCCGACTACCTGATTGCCTATGTATGGCACGCTGGCAGCAACGCACGCAACATTCTTGAATACGCTGAAAAGTACTCCTCCCTGCACATCACCCGCCTCTCTCGCCCATAATTCGTATGCCTGCTGGCTTTTTCGGCAGGAATCTTGCTATATTTCCCCACTTTGCAGTATAATATAATGAGAGTGTATATTCCTCGACACAATTCAGGAGGTACCCATCATGACCGACATGGAACAGCGCGCTGCAGCACGGGAATTCGCCGCATATTGGCAGAACCGTGGTGACGAAAAGCAGGAAACGCAAACATTCTGGCTGACGCTCCTGCAGAAGGTGCTGGGCGTTGAGGATGCCGACAAGCTGATCGCCTTTGAGGTGCCGGTGAAGCTGGGCCATGTGAGCTTCATCGATGCTTTTATTGCGGAAAACCGTGTCCTGATCGAGCAGAAGGGCAGCGACATTGATCTCCGTAAGGGCTACAAGCAGTCGGATGGTTCCATGCTGACGCCGTTCCAGCAGGCGCGGCGATATGCAGGATTCCTACCCCATGACCAGAATCCGCGCTGGATCGTGGTGTGCAACTTCTGGGAGTTCCATATTCATGACATGAACCGCCCCAACGACACACCGGATGTGATCCTGCTGTCCGAGCTGGAGAGCGAGTATCATCGTCTGGCTTTCCTGGCGAAGCGCACCGATGTGACGCTCCAGCGGGAGATGGAGATCTCCATACAAGCAGGCGAGCTGGTGGGTAAGCTGTACGATGCCTTTCAGAAGCGGTACATCAATCCGGAGAGCGAACGCGCCCTCAAGAGCCTCAACAAGCTGTGCGTGCGGCTGGTGTTCTGCCTGTATGCAGAGGACGCGGGCATCTTTGGCGGTCATAATATGTTCCATGACTATATCAAGGCCGCCGGTGTGAAGCGGGCGCGTCAGGCATTGATCGACCTGTTCCGCGTGCTGGATACCCCTGTAGCTGAGCGTGATCCCTATATGGATGAAGATCTGGCTGCCTTCCCCTATGTGAATGGCGGTCTGTTCAGCGACGAAAACATCGAGATTCCCCAGTTCAATGAAGAAATCTACGAAACCCTGCTTTCCAAGGCCAGCGGCGATTTCAACTGGAGCCACATCAGCCCCACCATCTTCGGCGCGGTGTTTGAGAGCACCCTGAACCCGGAGACCCGCCGCAGCGGCGGCATGCACTACACCTCCATTGAGAACATCCACAAGGTCATTGACCCGCTGTTCTTGGACGGGCTGCGCAAGGAGCTGGACGAAATCCGCGAAATCAGCGTGGTTCGCACCCGCACGGCGAAGCTGAAGGCATTCCAGGAGAAACTGGCGGAGCTGACCTTCCTTGACCCTGCTTGCGGCAGCGGCAACTTCCTGACGGAAACCTATATCTCCCTGCGCCGCCTGGAGAACGAGGTCATCCGCAGTCTGATTGACGCGCAGAGGGGCGCGGCAGCAGGCCAGATTATGATGGGCCTGGAGGGCGACCTGACCCCCATCATGGTGAGCATCCAGCAGTTCTACGGCATTGAAATCAACGACTTTGCGGCCACCGTGGCGAAGACCGCGCTGTGGATTGCGGAAAGCCAGATGATGAAGCAGACGGAAGACATCGTTCACATGAACCTGGACTTCCTGCCGCTGAAGAGCTATGTGAACATCGTGGAAGGCAACGCCCTGCGCCTGGACTGGTCGGAGGTCGTGCCGAAGGACAAGCTGGACTATATCATGGGCAACCCGCCGTTTGTGGGCTACTCCCTGCAAAGCAAGTCCCAGAAGGATGACATCCTGAGCATCTATGTGGACGAGAAGGGCAAGCCTTACAAGACCGCTGGCAAGATTGACTATGTGGCAGGCTGGTACTTCAAGGCTGCACAGTTGATGGCGGGCACCAGCACCCGAACAGCCTTTGTGTCTACCAACTCCATCACCCAGGGCGAACAGGTCGCCGGTGTATGGAAGCCTCTGTATGACCGTTTCGGCATCCACATTGACTTTGCGCACCGCACCTTCCGTTGGGACAGCGAAGCAAGTCTGAAAGCCCATGTGCATTGCGTGATTGTTGGGTATAGTTCTGCACCTAATAGCGAGCCGAAGAGGCTGTATGATAATGAGCGTGTACAGATTGTAGATGCAATCAATGCCTATCTGATTGAAGCGCCCATTGTCTTTATTGAGAGCCGTACCACTTCTCTTTGTGATGTACCTCCGATGGTATATGGCAATAAGCCAACCGATGGTGGCTTCTTGTTCCTGACCCCTGAAGAGCGTGATGCCTTGCTTGAAAGCGAGCCCAATAGTGCAAAGTATGTGCGGCAAATCTATGGTGCAACTGAATACATCAACAACAAGAAGCGTTATTGCCTGTGGCTGGTAGGCATCTCACCTGCGGAACTGCGGCAGTCCAAGTTTATCAAAGAGCGTGTTGAAGGTGTGCGTCAGTTCCGTTTGAGTAGCACCAAGGATGCCACAAGAGAAAGTGCTAATACGCCCACGCTATTCCAGGAAGTGCGGCATCCGGATAGCGAATACATCATCATTCCGCGCCATTCTTCTGAAAACCGGAGGTACATTCCCTTTGGTTTCCTGTCGCCTGAAATCATCGTAAATGATGCAGTTCAAATTATCCCTAATGCGGGACTGTATCATTTCGGAATCATGATGTCCAATGTTCACATGGCCTGGACGCGCGCTGTCTGTGGTCGTATCAAGAGCGACTACCGCTATTCCAAGGACATCGTCTACAACAACTTCCCCTGGCCCATGCCCACCGACGCCCAGAAGGCCGCCATTGAGCACACCGCCCAAGCCATCCTGGATGCCCGCGCGCTCTACCCCGATTGCTCCCTGGCCGACCTCTACGATGAAGTCACCATGCCCGTGGAGCTGCGCCGCGCCCACCAGGCCAACGACAAGGCCGTTATGCAGGCCTATGGCTTCTGGGGCAGCGTGAAGACAGAGAGCGACTGCGTGGCACGGCTGATGGAGATGTATGCCAGCATGAACAAATGAGGAAATGATACTGATATAGAACAGGAGGTATAAGGAAATGCCTTTAGAAAAAGCAAGCGGATATATCTCTCAACTGCAATTTAATAACGGACAGACCATCAATGTTGAGAAAGACGATATTGTTGTTTTCGTTGGTCCTAACAATGCAGGAAAAAGTCAATCACTAAAAGATATTTATGCATTGGCGAAAGAGAAAACTCCAACAACTGTGATATCCGACCTAAAAACAACAAAACAGCAAGGATCGGTTCTCGCTATCTTAGAGAGTATTGCTCCTGCGAAAGTATCTGGTACAACACGCTTTTATGATTTGCATAATGATCAAGTTGGCTATGGGCCACATTTAGAGGATTTTTTCTTTAGCAATTCGTATTTCGGTAGTATGCGGCCAGCAATGATCGCAAATCTGGATACCGCTGCACGACTAAACATATGTAGACCACCGCAAGCCATTTCCCAGAGCGATCCGAAAAAGCATCCTATTCACTATGCTGCATTTGAGGGAAAGTACCGTCGCTGGTTGTCGGATAGTTTTAGGAAAGCCTTTGATGAAGATCTTATTCCTAATACGATGTTTGGCGCAACTGTTCCGTTGTGCATGGGAAAACCCGTGATACTGGACGGTGACTATGAAGATGAACAAGCTCGCCAAGAAGCCTATCGGTCTATTTTGGCAGAGTATAAACAGGTACATAATCAGGGAGATGGCATAAAGAGCTTCACGGGCATACTACTATATCTGATGCTTGACTATTATTGTACATACCTAATTGACGAACCCGAGTCTTTTTTGCACCCTCCGCAAGCACGTATTATGGGACAGATCATTGGAGAAACCTTATCAGATGGTCGACAGGCCTTCATCTCCACACATAGTGAAGATATCATCAAGGGGCTTATTGAGGTTTGTCCTGAAAGAATAAAGCTCATTCGCATTACTCGAGATGGCGATGTCAATGCATTCTCAGTCCTAAATCACGAGCAATTCTCAGCTGTATGGAACGATCCGCTTTTGCGGTATTCCAACATCATGTCAAGTTTGTTTCATAAAACGGTAGTTTTGTGTGAAAGTGACGCCGATTGCCGTTTTTACTCTATTGTCGAAAGTCACTTACAGCATAAGGCTGGTAAATACTCCGAAACACTTTTCATTCATTGTGGTGGAAAGCATAGAATGGTCAAGATTATCAAAGCTCTTCGTGCGATTAATGTTACAGTAAAACTGATTCCGGACATTGATGTTCTCAATGATAAAGATGTGTTCAAGGGGATCTGTGAAGCATTTGACATAGAATGGAGCACATTGGACTCAGATTATAATAGTATTGTGTCTAATCTACACAGTCCTAAGGAACAAATTGAGACGGCGAGTGCTAAACGTGGAATCGAAAATGTTTTTGCCACTGTAACAAACAAGTACCTCTCTAACCGAGAGATTGACCAAATCAAGGATGAAGTAAGGACAATTTCCAAATGGAAAGTGCTAAAAGATGCTGGTCATACAGCAATTCCGCGCGGAGATGCGACAATCGCGTTTGGCCGACTGAATCAAACTTGCAAAAACAATGGAATCCATATCGTAACGGTTGGCGAACTTGAATGCTTCATTAAAGAAGTTGGTGGACACGGCCCGGAGTGGGTTAATGCTGTGCTTGAACGATACCCGGAGTTGGATGACAACGTGTATTCTGGTGTTATGGATTTCATTGCCGGGATGAACCTGTGATGATTCATTCACAAGCAGCCTCTTTGTCAATCAACTCCTTTAGGAATCACTAATGCCACGATTGAGGTAAGAAGCCTCGCGTAAACCCACAAGGACTTCATCGGTTGTCAATTTGCTCAAGTACGATTTAGTAAATCGTACTTGAGCAAATTGAAGAAGAGTAGCTTATGGTACGGAATGTAGCGGCCTACACACAAATAAAGTATCCTGAACCTTTCCGGCACATTGTAAAAAATCCAATTCCCTCTGGATAAATCAGCCGAAGTATGCTATAATACTCTTGTTCCACTGGGATGCGCAATGTGCATGACCGTTGATATCCTGGTGGTGATAGAATTTTGATAGCAAAAGTCCGTATAGGCTTTATCCCAAGGATAGAACGCTTCAAATCGGCCCACCACAAGCAATAAAACTTAAACGCGAAGCGTTAAGTTTTGATTCAACTGGACGAGTGGGAATAATCAACAGCCCTCACCTTTTCCAGTAAACACGGGCAAAAGTGGCATTTCAAAACAGATTTGATACTGTTTTGATACTGTTATCAAAATTCCCACGATCATCACACAAGAGGAAATCCCTCCTGTATGAACGCTTATGTTCATGCAGGAGGGATTTTTTATGCTTTTGGTTTTCTGTTCGGGAAGGAGTCCTCCATCCATTGGATATACTCTTCCACCGTGATTTTACCGGCAGAGCACTCATTCCGCAGCGTAATGGCCTGATACTTCCACTTCTTGAAATCGGCTTCCCTGATCTGCTTGACCCGCACTCTGGCAGCGTAGCGCTTGTAGTATTTGTTGTAAATCAGGATTGCCTTATCACCGGCGATTTTGGCTTTATAGTTTTCTGCGGCAGCCAGTTCCTGGCAGTTGCGGGTTTCTCCCTCGGCGACTCTTTCGCAGTAGTTGGTATCGTAGTTGCCCTTCATGATGAAATACTTGCCGCAGCGTTTGCATTTGCGGAAACGGACATTTGCTTCCAGCATTTTTGTAAACTCCAGCTCCAGAATTTCTGCTACAGCTCCAAACTGATACTGGACATGCAGAAAACGCGGAACGGCAATCGTAGCAATTAGTGTATCGGTAGGTATGCCCAGTTTCCCAGCCAGAGCAACATGGTCGGTTGTTGGCTTTGGCAGATTCTGGAGTCTTTGAATCAACGCCTGGGGAGGCATACTGTAGGGCATTTCCGATCCTCCCGCCGGATAAATGGAGAAAGTAACCGTTTCGGTTCTGTTTGCAGCGGCGGGGAGATCGTGGAAATAGCGGTAGAGGGAAAAACGCTCTGATGCTATGGCACGATCTGCGTTATCCGAATTGAAGCAGATCTACGCATTTTATGGAACGCAAATTGAAGAGATCGTTCTTCCTAATTCGCTTACCTACATTGCAGAAATAATCTCACACGAATACCCGGATCGAACACTTTCACCTATTCGATATTATGTTTATGAAAACTCTTATGCTCACAATTGGGTTTTGGTTCAGGAACTTTCTTTCTCGTTGATTCCAATCGGCAATCCCTAAATGAATGTCAGCATCGCTGCCGCCGAAGTCGCTATCGACATCGACAATAAGCTCAATGACATAGCACGCAGGCTGGACAATCAGTCCGCATGCTACCCAATTGACTCCCTGGCCATTGGTAACCCGCTGCCCAATGACACCTGGCATTACCATGCTGTTTTTCAAGAAAAGTTCGTAGACCTCTTGACAACTAATTCGCCATGATACACTTTGTCCCATGACATCACGCAAACCCGTCCCCCTTGCAAATGCAGGGGGACGGGCTTATTGCATGGCCAACGACTTCAGTTTAAGTACAAATCTCAGTTTTCGGCACATTCATCAGGAGGAATCTCTCCAATTTTGAGATTCCTCTCCATCGTCATAATCCTCGTCGGATTCATCATCAACTGAATTTCTTTCCCCGCCAGTCGAACCACTCGCTCCCACTCACCTTCTCAGGTCGTCAGCCGCACCAGCGCCGCGCGCCGCTGGACCGCATCTCGTTCGCAGTTTGCCATGAGCTGCTCCGCGCGTTCAGGGGATTGGCGCTTGAGGGACACAAAGCGCCCCTGCCCCAGCAGGAATTCCCGGAAGGTGCCATCTGGCTCAGGACTGTCGATCTCCACCCGGCCCGTGTCGGGATGGTAGCGGTACAGCGGCCAGTAGCCGCACTGGACGGCATGCTTCATCTCCTGTTGGGTCTTGGACATATCCAGACCGTGGTTGATGCAGGGCGCGTAGGCGATGATGAGCGACGGCCCATGGTAGCTCTCCGCCTCATGCAACGCCCGGAGCAGCTGGGTGTGGTTCGCGCCCATGGATACCTGCGCCACATAGACATGACCATAGCTCATGGCCATCATGCCCAGATCCTTTTTCCGGCTCTCCTTGCCCGCTGTGGCAAAACGCGCCACAGCGCCTGCAGGGGTCGATTTTGAGGCCTGACCGCCGGTGTTGGAATAGACCTCCGTATCCAGCACGAGGATATTTACGTCCGCCCCGGAGGCAATCACATGGTCAAGGCCGCCGTAGCCGATATCGTAGGCCCAGCCGTCGCCGCCGATAAGCCATACGGATTTCTTCGTCAGCATATCCTGACTGTTCAGGATATCCCGCGCGCGGACATCCTCCATGCCGCGCAGATGCTCCTGCAGCTTTTCGCCGGCCAGGCGGGAGGCCGCGCCATCATGCATCGCATCCAGCCAGCGCTGGCACAAGGCCGCGCCCTCTGCATCCAGATCGGGCATGAGGCTGCGTACCGTATCCGCCAGGCGCGCCCGGCGCTGTTCCACCGCCAGCTGCATGCCAAAGCCGAACTCCGCATTGTCCTCAAAGAGGCTGTTGCCCCAGGCCGGGCCCTGACCGCGCTGGTTAACGCTATAAGGGCAGGTCGGCGCGCTGCCGCCGTAGATGGACGAGCAGCCTGTGGCATTGGCGATGAACATCCTGTCGCCAAAAAGCTGGGTGACGAGCTTGATGTAGGGCGTTTCGCCGCAGCCCCCACAGGCCCCGGAGAACTCAAAGAGCGGCTTCAGCGCCTGAGAGCCCTTGACCGTCAGGGTGTTGGCCTCCTCGATCTCCGGCAGCTGCACGGCATAATCCCACAGCGCCTGCTGGGACAGCATTTCACCCGCAGGACGGAACTCCAGCGCCTTGCCCTTCACCGGGCAGGTATCAATGCAGTTGCCGCAACCCGTGCAATCCATCGGGGAAACCTGCACGCGGTAGTGCCTGCCTGCAAACTCCTTACCCGTGGCCTTTTTCACCTCAAACCCTTCCGGCAGCGGCTCGTCCTCCGCGGGATAGAACGGGCGAATGCACGCATGGGGGCACACCAGGGAACACTGGCCGCACTGGATGCACTTCTCGATGATCCACTTGGGCACCTGGGTTGCCACGCCGCGCTTTTCGTACTTGGAGGTCGCCGTCGGCACATGGCCGCGGGGATTGAACATCGACACCGGCAGCTGATCGCCCTCCTGGCGCAGTATGGGCCAGATGAAGCGGTTCTGATAGCTGTGATCGCTTTCGCCGGTTTCCTCCTCAGCAACCAGCCAGCATTCGGGGATGGATGCCTGACGCAATCCGCCCACAGCCAGATCAATGGCCTCTATGTTCTGGCGCACGACCTCCTCACCCTTGCGGCCATAGGTCTTGCGGACAAAGTCCTTCATCAGCGGTTCCGCCGCCGCATAGTCGATCACTCCGGACAGGTAGAAGAACGCCGACTGCATCACCGTGTTGATGCGACGGCCCATGCCAGCCTTTTGGGCAATGGCTGTGGCATCGATCAGGTAGAGCTTTGCCTTGCGCCGGGCCAGCTCGCGTTTCATGGCGGCAGGCAGATGCTGCTCCAGCGCCGCCTCGTCCCAGGGGCAGTTCAGCAGGAACACGCCGCCCTCCCGCAGGCTCTCCGCCATGTGCACGGTGTTGACAAAGGCCGGGTTGTGGCAGGCCACAAAATCCGCCCGGTCGATCAGGTAGGGACTCCGAATGGGATGTGGGCCAAAGCGCAGGTGGCTGACCGTCAATCCACCGGATTTCTTACTGTCATAGGAGAAATAGGCCTGCACATGCTTATCGGTGGCCTCGGCGATGATCTTGATGGCATTCTTGTTCGCACCCACCGTACCGTCAGAGCCCAGGCCATAGAACTTGCAGCACACGGTACCCTCTGCCTCCGCCGGGAAGGACGGCAGCACAGGCAGGCTCGTGCCGGTCACATCATCGTCGATGCCCACGGTGAAGCCATGGCGCGGTTCATCCCGCAGCATGTCGAAAACAGCCTTGACATGAGCCGGAGCAAACTCCTTGCTGCCAAGACCGTAACGCCCGCCGACCACCGTCACGTCGCCATGCCCCATCTCCTTGAGGGCCGCCACCACATCCAGATACAGCGGCTCGCCCAGGGAACCGGATTCCTTCGTGCGATCCATAACGGCGATGCGGCGCACGCTGCGGGGCAGCGCACCCACAAAGGCCTTGGCGTCAAAGGGGCGGTACAGACGAACCCGCAGCACACCTGTCTTTTCGCCCATGGCGTTGAGGCGGATGACCGTCTCTTCCGCCGTGTCACCACCGCTGCCCATGATGACCATCACCCGCTCTGCATCCGGCGCGCCCTCATAGTCGAAGAGGTGATACGCCCGCCCCGTGATAGCCGCCACCTGCTGCATGCATTCGGTGACGATCCCCGGTACATCGCGGTAGAAGCGATTCTGTGCTTCACGCCCCTGGAAGTAAATGTCCGGGTTCTGCGCCGTACCCTGCTGGTGGGGATGCTCAGGGTTCATCGCCCGGGCCCGGAAATGATCGACGTTCTCAAAGGGACACAGTGCATGCAATTCGCCCTCCTCAAGGGCCTCGATCTTCTGGATCTCATGGCTCGTGCGGAAGCCATCGAAAAAGTGCAGGAACGGCACCGACGACTTGAGCGCCGCCATGTGCGCCACCGCCGCCATATCCGCCGCCTCCTGCACCGAGGCGCTGGCCAGCATGGCAAAGCCCGTCATGCGCACCGCCATCACATCGCTGTGATCGCCAAAGATGGACAGCGCATGATAGCTCAGCGCCCGGGCGCTGACGTGGAACACCGCCGGCAGCAACTCGCCGGAGAGCTTGCACATGTTGGGGATCATCAGCAGCAGACCCTGCGAGGCCGTGAAGGTCGTCGTCAGCGCACCTGCCGAGAGGCTGCCGTGCAGCGCGCCCGCCGCACCCGCCTCAGATTGCATCTCCACCACGCGCACCGTCTGCCCGAAAAGGTTTTTTCTGCCCTGGGCCGCCCACTCATCGCAGCTTTCCGCCATGGGTGTGGAGGGCGTGATGGGGTAAATCGCCGCTGCATCGCTGAACGCATAGGCCACGCGGGCCGCTGCAGTATTGCCATCACAGGTGATGGTCTTCATAGAGTGCACCTCCTGAATGCTCGCTTTGGGGTAAGGATGTGCAGCCCCGTGGGAAAATATGCGCTTGTCAAAGGCGAACATTTGTGCTATAATGTGCATAAGGAGGTCATATACATGGCAAGCTATTACAAGCCCTGCCCCGAACTGGACAGGTGCAATGAACTGATTGAAAAATACTACCTCACCGGGCAGTATGAGCAATGCTTTGCGGGCCATCTGGCGTTGGCGCAGGAGGGCTATGCGTTGGCCGAATGCCAGGTGGGGTACTTTTACCTGGAGGGCCTCGGCGTGGAAAAGGATCTGACCCAGGCCTTCTACTGGACAAAGCGCGCCGCCGAGCATGGCGACCGGGACGCCCAGTGCAATCTGGCCGAGCTGTTCTACGAGGCTGGCATGGTGGTGGAACGCGACCTCGCTGCCGCCCGCCGCTGGTACGAACAGGCCGCCGCTCAGGGGCATGACATGGCCATCGAAAGGCTGAAAACCTTCCCATAAGCAGGCGCTGCCGCGGAGATTGCATTCGCGGCAGCGCCCTTATTTCACTTTGTCCTGATCAGCATTTCGACTATGCGCTCCTCATGCTTGCCATAGAGCGCGGCGTCGTTGCCCTCCTCGTAGGGGATGATCGCATACGACAGCGTCACCTTCACATCTTCAGGCTGTTCCGCCAGCAGTTTGCGGGCCTGCTGCGCAGCCTGAATGCGCGCTTCGAATTCCTCCGCATGCCCGGGATAGTCAACCATCTGTGCCCGCTGCTGCTCGTCGTAAAGCGGATCAAGCCAATCCAGATGGCATTCCATAAAGCAGAGCAGATAGTCCTGCGTGTCGCTTTCCTCCACGCGGATCACATTGTAGCCATAGGAGCTCGGCATTCCATTGAGTTCCAGAGTGCCCGGATCAAAGAGAATCAGCTGCCTGGCGGGATCGTCCATCATCTGCGCCACGGGACCATAGCCCTCGTCCGTCCAGAGGTAGTGCTCCAGATGCTCTTCGCTGCCCGGCTCGATGGGGCCGTCCGGACCCATGTAGGCGCCGTCGGCGTCAAGGTTCATCATCGGATGCAGCTCGCATATTTCCATCTGGCGCGCCGAAATCCGCACGGACAGCGTCATCAGCTTTTCCTCCGGCACCCAGGATACATCCTGCACCGTCACGGCCACCAGATCGTCCTCCTGCTGAGCAAAGGTCGTGGGTTCGGTCAGGTTAGCCATGATCGCCGCATACTGCTCAGGATTGTTCTCCTTGTAGCTGGCGTAATAGTAATCGTAGTACCACGCCTGACCATAGTACACCACACCCGCCGCCACAGCCGTGACGCTCATCAGGAGCAGCAGGGTCAGGATCACGGCGCTCCAGCGGATTTTCCTGGTCATTGACCGGTTGGATTGATTGACCTTCAAATGCTTTCCCTCCATTGCACAGCGCATCAGCCTGATGCGCTCGTCTTCTGTCAGACGTACGCCGGAGAGGTCGGTATCGATGGCACGTTTGAGCTGGTTTTCCATTTTCATTCGTCGCCCCCTCCTTCCGTCAGTCTGCCCTTGAGCATGTCCTGCGCCTTGTGAAGCCGTTTATTGGCCGCGGTCTTGCTGATGTTGAGCACCTCCGCCGTTTCCTGCAGCGACATCCCCTGATAGTAGTACAAAAGCAGGATCTGCTTGTACCTTTCCGGAAGGTTGCACACGTCGATGAGCAGCGCATGATCCTCCGGCAGCACCGCTGCCAGATGCACCGGCAGCTCATCCAGCGTGACGCTGGTGTTGATGTGCCGAAACCACTTCGATTTGTGAATGTCATGGCAGATGTTCATCGCCGTGCGCATGAGCCACGCCTTCTCCTGGCGGATATCGCCGCTGAGAAACAGGTCGATGTGCCGCCACGTCCGGATGAACACCTCCTGCAGGGCGTCCTCCGCCTCTGCCCAGTCCGTCAGGTAGATCAAGCAGGTGCGCAGCAGTGAATTGCCGTATTGGTCAACAAGCCGCTTCAGCTCCATCTGTTCGGATGCGCCGGGTACCTCAGCGCGTTCCATCCCGACCACCTCCCTTCACTTATGAAGACGACGCAAACCTGTGCTGTGTACACCATGGAGGAAAATAAAATGGGCTGCCGCAACAGATGCAGCAGCCCATAGTTTGTTTTTTTCGGGGAAATCGTTCAGGCTTACTCCTTCACGCCGCCCACGGCAACGCCCGCGATGATGTACTTGCTGAAGCAGAAGTACACGATCAGCAGCGGCAGCGCCGTCATGGTCAGGCCCAGATAGATGGAGCCGAACTCGGTGCGGTAGATATCGCCGCGCAGCTCCTTGACCATCATGGGCAGGGTCTTCATGGTGGGGTCAGTCAGCAGCATCAGGGGCGTGAGGTAGTTGTTCCACGCGCCGATGACCGCCATGATGCCCATGGTCGCCATAGCGGGGATCATGATGGGCAGCACGATGCGATTGTAGGTGTAGAACTCACCCGCGCCGTCAATACGGGCCGCTTCCACCAGCGAAATCTGGAAGTTTGCCTCCAGATACTGCTTGAAGAAGAACACCGTCGAGGCCGCCGCAATGGACGGGATGACCAGCGGCAGGTAGCTGTTGGTCCAGCCCAGCTGGTACATGAACATGTAGAAGCCGGTGCTGGTAACCTGACCGGGGATCATGATGATGGCCAGGATCACCGCATAGAGGAACTTGGAGCCCTTGAAGCGGTAAGCCGTGAGGCCATAGGCGGTCAGCGCGGAGAAGTACACGCCCAGGATCGTGGAGCCAAAGGCGATGATCGCGCTGTTCTTGAAGCCAGTGAGGATGTTGAAGTTCTTGGTCTGCAGCACCGTCCAGTTGTGCATCAGGAAGTTGGACGGGATCAGGGACACGCTGCCCTGAATCTGCTGGGAGTTACGGGTCGCGTTAACGATCATGATCCAGAAGGGCAGCAGGCTCATGATGCTGAAGAAGATGCACAGCACGTAGATCATGGTACGCTTGGTGTTGGTGACCGTTTTGATGTTCACAAACAGCGCAACAATCGGCATCACGATCATCGGACCGGCAATCCACCAGTTGATGACGGGGTTGGAATAGGGCAGCTTCACAGGGATGGCCTGCACACGCAGCACGCTATAAAGCAGCAGCAGCACCGCAATCAGATTGGTGAAGCTGGCGTAGGTGTAGAACTTGCTGACCAGACGGTTATTCGCCGCCAGGATGAAGCCACCGGAGAGCACCAGCAGCACCGCGGCAGCATAGATGCAGACGTACAGGCTGGTAAAGTCCGTGGGATAGATGCCACCCTGGGCATTGACGACGGACATATCCACCTCAATGCCTTCCGGCAGCTGGGTGGGCAGCAGCGCGAAGCTCAGGCCGCTGGCAGAATCCGCCGACAGGAGGGCCTCCTGCTCGGCAAGCAGTTCGTCAACCTTGGCCTTTTGCTTATCGACCTTGGCCTGCTGCTTGTCCAGTTCTTCCTGCTTCTTGCCCTGATCAACATAGCGCTGATACTTGGCTTCTTCGCTCTCCAGACGGCTCTGCTGCTTTTCGATCTCCGCCGTCAGGGAATCTGCCGTGCCATCCTCGAAGGTGGCAAAGGGTACAAACATCAGGCCGAGGGTCAGAACGATCAGGATGACATAAATCAGACTGTAATGCTTCTTCATTCAATCATCCCCTCCTCTTCTTCGGCGCGGCATCGCGATCCTTCATGATGGCAGAGAGGATCAGCGAGCAGATCACGATGATGCCAAACAGCACGACGGATGCGGCGCTGGCCATGTTGAAGTTATTGGGCGCCTCGAAGCCCTGGGTATAGATAAAGCGCGCCACGGTGTTGGTGGTGTAGTTGGGGTTGCCCTGGGTCATCAGATGCGGGATATCGAACATAGTCAGGCCGCCGACGAGGGAGGTGACCAGGTTGTACAGCAGGATGGGCTTGATCAGGGGCAGGGTGATCTTCCAGAAGGTCTGACGGGAAGAGCAGCCGTCCACCAGCGCGGCCTCGAACAGGGCGGGGTTGATGCCCAGGATGCCGGCGATCATGATGATCATCGTATTACCGTACCACATCCACCACTGGATGAAGGACACGATGCCGCGGGCAGCAGTAGTGGAGCGGAAGAACTCATAGGGCTCGCTCAGCACACCGATGTTCTGCAGCAGGGTGTTCACAGGGGCAACGGGGTAGGAGAACAGGGAGAAGAACAGCATACCGATGGTGGCAGCGGTGATGATGTTGGGCATGAAGATCATGACCTTGAAGCCGCCCTGGAACTTCAACCGCATGCGGGTATCCGTGAACCAGCTGGCCAGCAGCAGCGCCATGCCGATCTGGGGAACGAAGTTGAACACCCACATGATCACGGTGTTGCCGATGGACTGCCAGAAGAAGTTCGACACATCAGTGCCAAATGCAAACAGCTTGGCAAAATTGTCAAAGCCGATGATTTCGTTGTCAAGAATCTTGTTCCAACCGGCTGCGTCCGTCAGGGACGTGCGGAAGGTAAAGAGAATGGGATACAGCTGGAAAACAAGGAAAACAATGAAAAAAGGCGCTACAAACAGGTAGCCGTACTTATCGTAACTGATGGATTTCCGCTTACGCTTGGGCGCAAGCTGGGTATTGGTTGTTACCTTTTGCATACATCCACCCCTTTGGCTTGATTTCACCCCGCGCGGGGTGCGGCGAAACGCAGAACCGGATCCTCTCAGGCCGAAAGAACCCGGCGGGAGAATCAGGGAATTGGGTTACGAAAGAGAGAAGGGGGCTGCCCTCTGCCCCAGTGAAGTTGCAGGAGGCAGCCCCCAGAGATGCTTAGTCAGCTTTCGCCTTTAGGCAACGAGATTACTCAACCACCAGCTCGGGGAACTGGGCAGAAACCTGAGCCTTGAAGTCCTCGATGCAGGTTTCCTGATCCTTCTCGCCCTTGGAGTAGGGAGTGGTGACATAGTCAGACCACAGGGAGTTGATCTTCTCGTCGTAGTCGGTCATGATCGCGCCGTTGGCCAGGTTAGCAGCCTCGGCGAAGATCGCGTAGTGGTCCTGGCCGCCCAGGAAGGGGTTGGGAGTGCCGCCCTCTTCCAGGATCTTGTTGACAACAGCGTTGTTGCCCACGAAGTCGCCGGAAGCCTTGGCGTAGGGATACAGGAACTCCTCGTCCAGGGTGAAGAACTTGATGAAGTCCTTGATAGCAGCCTTCTTGGCATCGTCAGCCTCAGCAACCTTGGCAGCGTTGGCGCCGATCCAGGTGCCGCCCCAGCTGTAACCGACGGGGCCAGCGACCATGCGCCAGTCACCGTAGGTGCCGCCGTTGGCCTCACAGGTGGCCTTCAGCTCTTCGTCGGACATGGTGTCGTTGGTGCCCTGGCCGCAGTTGGGCTTCAGGGTGTAGTGCAGGCCCCAGGTGGGCAGCAGGAAGCACAGGGTGGAGTCGGTCTTCATGCCGTTGAACCAAACCTCAGACCAGGCAGCGCCCTTGTTGGACAGGTCGTCCTCTTCCAGAACCTTGGTCAGGTCCAGGTAGTCGTACAGAACGGGATCGATGACCAGCTTGCCGTCGACGACCCAGCCCTGCTCACGGGAGTACTGGTAAGCGTTCCAGATGTCGCCAGCGCCGACGACCATCTTGGTGGCGCCTTCGGACTTCTCGTTGATCTCAGCGGCGGTCTCCATGAACAGATCCCAGTCAGCAACCTTGGCCTGGAACTCTTCGGGAGTGGTCACGCCCAGGTACTTCTCAGCCAGGGACGCACGGTACATCAGGGCACCGGGGGTCGCCTGCCAGGACAGGCCCTTCAGCTGGCCGTTGACGTTGGAGGTGCCGATCTGCATCATGACGGGGATGGCGGTAGCCAGCTCTTCGTCGGTGAAGCCCAGGGCGCCCTTCAGGTCAGCAGTCCAGTCGCTGTTGACGTACTTCTTGACGAAAGCAGCTTCCAGAGTGAAGATGTCGGGAGCGTCGGCGCTGGTCGCGGCAGAAGCCATGATCGCGTCAACCTTGGAGGTGTACTCGCCACCGTCGGTGGGGTAGATCACGTAGTTGATCTTGACATTGGGATGAGCCTCGGCATAATAGTCGTTGATCATGCCCTCCAGCTCGTTGGTGAAGGACCACACGTTCAGGGTGATGGTCTCCTCTTCAGCGCCGGCCATGCCAACGCAGCCCAGCAGCAGCATCGCAGCCAGGACCAGAGAAAGGATCTTCTTCATGGGGTTTCCTCCTTGTTTTTTTGCGGTTTTCCCGCTATTTTTCTTTAAACGGCGCCACAGCACCGCTTAGAGACGAAGATTAGTGTCCGCCCGGCACAGGGCCGACGGATTCTCCCGCGCGCAGCCTGGTGGGAATGCTTCCGACCTCGCTGCCGGCGGTACGGGGGTTTTCGATGCGGTCGATCAGGTAGAGCGCCGCCTGGGCGCCCATGCGCGCACTGTCCTGCTCCACGGTGGTGATGGTGGGGTGGATCAGCTGCGTGATGCGCGTGCCGTCATACCCGGCGATGGACAGATCCTCCGGAACACGCAGGCCCAACTGAGCCGCTGCATCCAGCGCGCCAAGGGCGGCGTTGTCATCCGGCATGAAGATGCAGCTGGGCGGCTCGGGGAGCTTCATCAGCTCCAGCACGGCCCTGCAGCCTGCCTCGGGGGAATCGTAGACGGATTCGACCAGATACTCGCTGCGGTGCTCAATGCCCTGCTCGCTCAGCCCGCGGTAGAAGCCGGTGATGCGGTTCTCCGTCACCGAGGAGTGCTCGCCATGCACATAGGCGATGCGGCGGTGCCCCAGCGCAGCTGCGTGCGCCACCAGCGCCTTCATGCCCTCGATATTCTCCGACAGCACGCAGGAGCGGTTTGAAAACGCGTGATCGATGGTCACAACGGGGATATCGCTGGCAACCAGCTCAATGACCTCAGGCGCGTAGAAGTTCGCGCATACCACGCACACGCCGTCCACATTGCGGTAGCGGCAGTGCTCCAGGTAGGTCATGCCCGTCCAACCGATGTTATGATTGATGAAGGTGATGTCATACCCGTGCTTCTCGGCCTCGGACTTGAAAGCGTCCAGCACCGACGCGAAGAAGGAATGGGTCAGACCCGTTCCGCGCTCCTCCTGGAACAGCACACCCAGGTTGTAGGAGCGGTTTGTCTTGAGCGTCCGGGCGATGGCGTTGGGGTAGTAACCGATCTCACGAGCAGTGCGGTGCACCAGCTCGCGCGTCTCTGCGCTGATGTCAGCGTAGTTGTTGAACGCCTTGCTGACCGTGGAGATCGACAGGCCACACTTCGCGGACACATCCTTGATTGTGACGGCCAATGTCGCTCCTCCCCTCCGTATGCCATCTGTGCATTCTAAACCGGTTTCGTTCGTGATTTAGTATACACCACGCAACTGAAAATTGCAAGAGTTTTTTTGTGATTTTATCCAAACTTTCCTTCCAAATCGTCCATTCTTTTCCGGCACGAAAGCGCTACCATTGTGCATTTTTCAACGTTTTCCAGCGTTTTTCGAAAACGTTTACATGGACGTATTTTGTGTGAAATATGCCGTGCTTTTTCCATGTTTTCTACATCAACAGCACCATGAATCATGATTTTTTCGCCCGACAACCGAAAGAAAAAAGCAGACCGGAGGACAGCATTTCCGTCCGGTCTGCAAAAGTTCATATGCGTTCGATTTTCTTCAGCGCCCGCTGGGTATAGCGTCCCTCCCGCAGCGATGCGCCGACGGCTCTGGCACGCTCTGCCATGGCCTCATACTGTGCCTGGGACAGCGCAGCGATATGCCCGGGAAGCTCGGACAGGCTGTCGATCACCAGTCCCACGCCGCTGTGCTTCACAAACTCCGCCTGCGCCGACCTGGCCCATACCGCCACCGGCATGCCCGCTGCCAGGTACATGGACAGCTTGTGCGGGGCGTTGAGCAGCAGATAGCAGCCGTACGCGCCGCCGCAGACCTGGGGCGAGTTACCATCCCATACCAGGCCGAAGGAGCCCTCCAGCTTGCCGGGCAGTTCCTCGGGCGGGAAGGCGCCGTACCAGGTCACATCCGCACGCTCCTCCCCTGCCCAACCCTGACCGTAGAGATGCCAGTGTACCCCGCCATCGGGCAGGCTGTTCAGATACCCCGCCTTGTCAGGCGACAGATTGCCCGCGATGCACACAGACTTTTCCAGCGTCCGCACGGGGCAGTGGGCATCGGTACGGTAATCAAACAGCGTCAGCTCCACCAGGCGCTCCTCCGCCACACCCTGATTGATCAGGTAGCTGCTCATGCGCTCATTGTGGGTGATGATGCGGTCAAAGCGGGGCAGCAGCTCCTGATCGCTCCAGCGGGCCGCATCGCCGCCCACACAGCGCAGGGAGTCCAGATCATGAATCAGCGCCGCCAGCTTCACGCCCTTCCACTGCAGCAGATGCATGGCAAAGCGGGCGACAGGCGCGCCCTTCACCGGGAAGTAGGGATACTGCATCAGCAGCACGTCATTGTGGCGGAGCTTGAAGAACAGCCGCGTCCAGTCCGCCATGACCCTGCCCAGCAGGATGAGCTGCTGCTTCCAGTCACCTCGGGCCGTATCCCCAGCGGACAGGGCGATGGGCACATAGTCCATCTGCTCGGCAAAGAACTGCACGTCCTGCCGGGCTTTGTTCATCGCCGGCACGCCCTCCTGGGTGGAGAGCATCGTAAGCAGGAAGCGCCGCCGGAAGGATGCGCTGCGATCCACCAGCTGCTCGATGCGCTCCGTCATTTTCACCGCGGCCTGGCTGATCTCATAGCCCGCCTCAGCAATGCGCGTCACGTTGTCCGGGCGGAAGCGCTCGGCCTCCAGCACATCCAGCATGCGCTCGGCCCACAGGTCGGGATCATCGGGGGGCAGGAAGATCACATCCTCCGTGATGGCCGCCATTTTCGGCACCGCATCGGACAGGATGCAGGGCAGGCCCGCCGCCTGCGCCTCCACCGCCGCCATGCCAAGGCCCTCAAAATGGGAGGGCATCACAAAGAGGTCGAAGGCCTGCATCAGCCGGGGCACATCGTCCCTCACACCCAGGAACAGCACGTCCGAGGCGATATCAAGGGCCACTGCCCTGGCCTCCAGGTCGGTCAGATCAGGGCCGTCACCCACCAACACCAGGCGGGCGCGAGGTTCCCGCTGGCGAAGGCGCGCAAAGGCCTCCAGCAGGAAGGTCTGATTCTTCTGGTATTGCAGCCGCCCCACATGGCCCACCACCAGGCAGTCCTCCAGGCCGTAGTGCCTGCGCACCTGATCGCGCACGTGAGACTTGTAGCGGAAGGCCCGGGCGTCGATGGCGTTGGGAATGACGGTCATGGGGATATCCATCGCAGGGCAGACCCACCGGGCGGATTCCTCCGAGCAGGCCCAAAGCACGTTGGCATAGCGCCCCAGACGGCGGCGCTGCATGCGGTGGAGCAGCTCCTGCGCGCGGCCACGGAGGGACACATCCATATTCTGCGGATTATGGCTGTGGGCAATGCGCACAGGGATACCGTACTCCGCTGCCAGCTTGAGGGGCGTCATGTCGTTGAACATGCACTCGTTGTCCCAGATCACGTCATAATCCCGGCCATGAGCGTCGAAGAAGGCACGCACCTGACGGTAGTATCCCACCGGATCCTCGCTGCGCCGGGGTACGACATAGGTCTGGCCGATGGAGGCACGGCGCTCCGGATAAACCGCATTGGCAAAGCGGGTCAGGAAATCAAACTGCACGCGGGTGCGGTCAATCCGTCCGCAGTAGGCCATGAGGAAGTTCTCGATGCCGCCGACGGTCGCCGTCATGCCGACCACCAGAACGCGGATGGGCTTCATAGGCAAAACCTCCTGATTGAGGAAAAGATCACAGGGTGTTCATGCATCTGCGGATGAGCACCGCCAGACGCGCCAGCGGCATGCACCGCCATTTGAGCAGCCGCAGCACCCAGATACGCGGCGAAAGGCCCTTCAGCTGCACCGTGCGGAAATCCCCGGCGAAGGGCTCCTCATCCCGCAGGGCTGCGGCCTCGTCAAAATCGCCGTGGGTGAGCATCAGCAGCAGATGGGTCAGACGGTACATCGCAGCGGCAGCCGGCAGCCCTGCGCGCTCCAGCGCCGGGGCTGCGGCCTGCAGGGTCTGCTGATAGCGCGCGCACACATCGCGCCCGCCATGGATGGCAGAGTCCGCCTGCACAAAGTAGCGGTACACCGGCGCATTCACCCGGTGGATGCGCTTCATGTGCAAAAGCGTCCGCAGCAGCCACTCGCCATCCTCACCCAGAGTCAGCCGCTCATCGAAGCGCTCCGTCAACCGCGAGCGGCGGAACAGCCAGCCGTGGGTGTGCAGGTGCGCCGTCGGATTCGTCAAGGCCGTTTCCATCGCCTCCCGGGCGGACTGCACGCGCCGTCCCGCCTGCCTCTCGGGCGATGCGTTCCGTCGGGTCACCATTCCATAGGCGGCATCAGCAGGCTTGTCCAGCAGAAGCACCAGCGCCCCGGGCAGGAGCACATCGTCCGCATCCAGGAAGGCGACCCAATCCGCCTCTGCCGCATCCAGACCAGCGTTGCGGGCGGCGGATACGCCGCGGTTCTCCTGATGGATGACCATGACGCGCCCACCCCGGGCATAGGCATCCGCAATGGCAGCCGTACCGTCAGTGGAGCCATCGTTGACCAGAATCACGCGGACAAGGGGACATGCCAGCGCGGAATCCACCGCGCGGCGCAGGGTATCCCCGGCATTGTAGGCCGGGATGATCACATCAATACTCATCGCCGCACCTCCCGGGCGTCAATGGCCAGCGTCAGCCCGGCAAAAAAACACCCCAAGAGCAGCATCGGCGTGGCGGCGGACAGGAGCGTAAAGCAATCCACCATTTCGCACAGCATCACATAGAGCACCGGCACCGGCACAAAGCGCTGCCACGACGGCACCGCGTGCACAAAGGCCACCCGCCAGGCCGCGCGCAGGAAGATCACCAGAAACGCCGCCAGCAGCGCAAAGCCGGGAATCCCCCAGCTCACCAGCGTCTGCAAATAGATGTTGTGGGCGTGATTGAAGGGCCGCTCGACAATCTCCAGCAGATAAGCGTTCATCAGGATCGGCGAAAGGGCGGTTGTAGTGCCCGTCACCAGATACTTGGGCGAGAACACCAGCAGGCGCAGGGCCGCCTTCCAGATGAGCGTGCGGTCATTGAGGAGATTGCCCGCCTCCAGCGCCCGGTGCCGTACCGCGCCTGTATCCTCCGCCGAGGCGGCAGGCAGCAGCTCCGCCGGAAGCTCAAGGATGGTCAGGTTGTTCAATTCATGATCCACATGGGGGCTCAGGGCGGTCAGCGTCCGGGTAAGCCCTACATACATGCCCACCGTCAACACGAGCACCGCCAGCAGTCCGCAGGCCCAGCGCAGCATCAGGCAGGGCCGCACTTTGCCCTTGCCGCGCCGTACCAGCGCAATGAGCGCCATGGCTCCCAGGGCCGCGCCCACCGCGATGAAGGCCGTCCGGCAGTCCGTCAGGGACAGGCAGACCAGCTGCACCAGCGCGCACAGGATGTACATCACCCGGCCCGCCCTGCGATGCATCACCGCACCCAGGGCCGCCAGCAGCACCGAGAGCCCCAGCTTCACCGCGCTGGTGGTGACATAGGCCATGAGGTAAAGGCGGTTATCACCCATATTGACGCCGATATACCACGTTCCCTTGAGGCTGAACACCGCGTGCCCCGTGAGGGCCGCCCACAGGCCGATGGCTGCCTGGAGGGTGAACGCCGCCGTCCACAGGGCCAGCAGGGTGCGCAGATACCCCTCCAGCCGCCGGGGCGCAATCACCCGGGGCGCAGGGCAGATCACCAGAAAGGCCAGCACGCCGTTGGCAAGGGCCTGCTGCTCCGCCTCCAGCACCTGCGTGCCGCGATAGGCACTGCTGGCTGTCATCCACAAAAGCAGCGCCATCAGCAGCCAGACCGGCCCCAGCCGTCCGCGGCACATCACCAGCGCCGCTGCCGCAAGCCCATACCACACCGCCGGAAAATATGCACTCACCGCCGTGAAGGAGCCCTCGGTCATGTACGCCACGTCCCACAGCAAAAAGACGCAGACGGACAGCATGTACACATGCTCGCATATCTGGCGTACCAAGCTGCGATTTCCGGACATGGCAGACGCTCCCCTCGGATGGATTTGTCCCTATCATATCACGCTTTGCCCCCCGGCGCAAGCGGACAGGCAAGACCAGGCAGGGCGACCCCATTCAAAGCACCATTTTTAACCAACAAAGAACATCACCCCTCGCGCGTGCGCAGCGCCAACCAAAGGCAGCAACGTCATCGCGAGAAGGGTGTCGAGAGGGCATTGTTGGCAGCGGCTCCCCAGTGGGGAGTCCACCGCAGGCGAAAGCAAAGGACGATCTTGAGTGAATGACCCTTCGCAGGGTGCAGGGACAGCGTCCCTGCCGGAATCAGGAACAGAACCCATGGCGGAGCCTGCCGCCCTGTATGGCAAACAGGCCCCGCTTGACCATGATCAGTCGTCGCAGCCGCAATCCTTCTTCTTGTGATTATCGCAATCGTTGCAGTGGCCCTCGCCCTGCAAATCAAGGCCCAGGTTGAAGGCGTAGAAGTTGCGCTCGTCCAGCTGATCCTGCACCATGGCCAGGCCCTCGGCGAAGCGCTGATAGTGCACGATCTCCCGCTGGCGCAGATAGCGCAGCACGTCGATCACGTCCGGGTCATCCGCCTGCAGGAGCAGGTTCTCATAGGTAGTGCGCGCCTTCTGCTCGGCCGCAAGGTTCTCATGCAGATCGGTGATGGGATCGCCCTTGGACTGCATGGAGGCCGCATGGAACGGGAAGCCGCCCGCCGACGTGGGATGCACGCCCGTGCCGTGGTCAACGAAATACGCGTCGAAGCCACCGGCAGTCAGATCGTCGCAGGACAGGTTGCGGGTCAGCTGGTGGATCATCGCGCCCACAATTTCCAGATGCCCCAGCTCCTCCACGCCAATATCCGTCAAAAGGCCCTTGAGCTCGCCGCAGGGCATCGAATACCGCTGGCTCAGGTAGCGCAGCGAAGCGCCCAACTCTCCGTCGGGGCCGCCGTACTGGCTGATGATGCGCGCCGCCATCTGCGGGTCAGGGCGGGTGATGCGCACGGGGTATTGAAGCTTTTTCTCATACACAAACATGGCCGTTTCCCTCCTCTTTCATGATTACTTGCCGCAGGCCTGACATTCCCAGGGCCACGGGCTGTCAACCCAATCCCAGGAGGTGTCGCAGGCGTCTGCGTCGAGGAAGGACGTGGCATAGTTGGGCTCGCTGGTCTCCTTCCACAGCCTGCGGAACAGGGCCAGCGCCTTCTTGTCATTGGGGTGCGTGTTCAGATACAGCCGCAGCTCCCAGGCCGCAAAGGCCGCCTCCTGCTCACAGGTGGAGCAGTTGCTGTCGCAGGGGCAGTAGCCGTTGAGCGGCTTGTGCAGCTCCGGAAAGAGCGTGCCGCTGCGAAGGGCGCTCTCGGACTCGAAGATATCATCCAGCTTCTGCCGCGCGGCGTACACCATGCCTACGGTGTTGCCCTTGCCGCTGCGCTGGTAGGTGCTGTTCTCCTTGCACTCATCGCAGTCATTGCTGCGGGTGTAAGCGCTGTCGCACTCATCGCACTTATCATGACCGTTGGAGCGGCTGCGGCGGTTGTAAGTGCTGCCGTTGCAGGTATCGCACTCGTCGCAATCGTTGCTGCGGGTGTAGGCGCTGTCGCACTCATCGCACTTATCACGACCGTTGGAGCGGCTGCGGCGGTTGTAAGTGCTGCCGTTGCAGGTATCGCACTCATCGCAATCGTTGCTGCGGGTGTAGGTGCTGTCGCATTCACTGCACCCGTTGGAGCGGCTGCGGCGATTGTAGGTGCTGCCGTTGCAGGTATCACACTCGTCGCAATCGTTGCTGCGGGTGTAGGTGCTGTCGCATTCACTGCACCCGTTGGAGCGGCTGCGGCG
>JAFUOR010000149.1 GCA_017481825.1 Clostridia bacterium | reverse complement strand
CTCTTGTTTTTCTTGCTCTCTTGTGTTACCATTGCCTTGACGATTGAGTCCTTTCATTAGTTTGGGTGTGGTAGCTTTATTCTAATGATCTCAATCGTCTTTTTCTATACCTTCAGTCTCACTTCTATTGTAACGCTACAGCTGGCGTTTTGTTTGCGAAATTCCCGGATTGCAACATCTTCACGCATATGATATAATATATCGGTTAAGAACGAATCAGGGAGGTAGCGGCCATGCTCAGCGCACAGCAGGTGATTGACGCCATTCACGGCTCCTATCAGACAGGCAGCAAGAACGGCCATCAAAATGTGCTGGCGCTGCTGGAGCTGATGGGCGTTGGGATGAAAACCCCCGTCATTCACGTTGCAGGCACCAATGGCAAAGGCAGTACCTGCGCTATGCTGGCGGCTGTCCTGAAGGCTTCAGGGTACAAGGTCGGGTTGTATACATCCCCTTTTTTGCAGCATTATCAGGAGCGTATCCGCGTGGATGGCGTGCCGCTGCGCGATGACCTCATGGTGAAATACGGCAATCCGCTGGTGGAGGCAGCTGATGCCCTCCGGCAGCATAATGCCTTCGTCACGCCCTTTGAGATGGGTACAGCCCTTGCGCTGGCGGCCTTCGATGGCGAAAACTGCGACTTTGCTATCGTCGAGGTCGGCATGGGCGGGCGGCTTGACCCGACTAACATCGTGCATCCGGTGGCCTGTGCCATCACGGCGATTGGCCTGGATCACATGGGCTTCCTTGGCGATACGCTGGAGCAGATCGCTGGGGAGAAGGCGGGTATTATCAAGCCCGGTGTTCCAGTCGTGTGCTATCCGGCGGAGGAAGGCGTTCGCCAGGTGTTTGCGGCAGCGGCGGTGGAAGCCCATGCGCCGCTCATCCAGCTGGATGAAGGCGCGCTCCTTCATGCGAAGGGGGATCTGCACGGTTCGGTCATGACCTGCCAGCTGGGACGGCTATGGACGGATGTGCGAATCAACCTCCCGGGGCAGTATCAGCAGCGCAACGCCATGACGGTGCTGGCACTGGTGGAGACATTGGCGCGCCAGGGCGCCGCCATCCCGGAGGCGGCTGTCCGCGAGGGCCTTGCCCGTACGGTCTGGCCTGCACGGCTGGAGTGGAGCGGGAACATGCTGATCGATGGCGCTCACAATCCGCAGGGCGTTGCCGCACTGGCGGATTATGTGCAGGAGCACCTTGCTGACCGCCGCCGTGTGCTGCTTTCCGGCGTGTTGAAGGATAAGCTTCAGCCCGAGATGCTGGAGCAGATGGTGCACATTGCCCGGGAGATCGTGACGGTTACGCCGGACAGCCCCCGTGCCATGGAGGCTGCGGAGTACGCCGCGCACCTGAATGGCTGTGGAGGGCATGCCCGTGCTGCGGAATCTCTGGCGGCGGGGCTGGCACAGGCATGTGAGCTGGCTGGGCAGGATGGAATCATCATCGCAGCGGGTTCACTGTATTTTGCAGGAGCGCTGCGTGAGGCGCTGCATTTACCATGGCAATGACGGAAGGAGACCAAAGGATGATGTACCCGTGGATGCCCAATCCGGTCAAGGATCCCAACCGCATCGTCCGTGCGGATCTGAGCCATATGGAGGCCATTGCCGATATGCGCGTGGCGCAGCAGGTAGAGCACTGGTCACATACCCTTGACCGCAATTTTGATATGTATGCCGGGCCTTTCCGGGATATCACGATAAGCTATCTGCGGCGCAGGCTGAATCATTCGCTGTTTTATGTGATCAAATATGTTGATGACGAGCCCGTGGCGATGTGTGCGCTGGAGGAGCAGGACGAGCTGCCGCCCATCACCGTCTGCATGGACGATCAGACGGAGGCTGCCCGCCGCCGTCATGGCTGGGTTGTGAGCGTGTATACCAAGCCGACGCACAGGGGCCGGGGCTATCAGCAGGCGCTGATGAAGGAACTGCTGCAAATGGCCCGGGAGCGCGGCTTTAGCGATGTGACGCTGACGACCAACCGTCCCGACGCCATCCATGTGTATGAGAAAGCCGGTTTCCGGCATGTGTCCGACAAATACTTTTTGAAGCTGTAAGGAGAGAGCGACCATGGAATTCATCCACGAGCCGGTATTGCTGCAGGAAGTTCTGGAATGGATGGACGTGAAGCCGGAGGGCGTCTATGCTGACGGCACCCTGGGCGGCGGCGGTCACAGCGGCGCGATCCTGCGCGCCTCCGGCGGTACGGCCTCGCTCTATGGTATTGACCGTGATCTGACGGCCATCGCCGCAGCCTCCGAGCGCTTGAAGGATTTTGCAGGCTTCGGCGCCCTGCATGGCAACTTCCACGATGGAAAGATGCTGCTGGAGGCCGCCGGAGCCCCCCAACTTGATGGCGTGCTGCTTGACCTTGGCGTGTCCTCGCCCCAGCTGGACGTGGGCGAGCGCGGCTTCTCCTACCATGAGGACGCCCCTCTTGACATGCGCATGGATCGTACCCAGGGGATAACCGCCGCCGATCTCCTCAACACCGCTGGCGAGAAGGAAATTGCCCGGATCATCAAGGAGTATGGCGAGGAGAAATGGGCGGCGCGCATCGCATCAATCATCTGCGAGCACCGCGCGAACAAGCCCTTCGAGACGACCTTTGATCTGGTGCATGCGGTGGACGCTGCCATTCCCAAGGCTGTTCGCCGCAAGGATGACGGCCATCCTGCCCGCCGCACCTTTCAGGCCATCCGCATTGCTGTCAATGACGAGCTTGACCCGCTGGACAAGGCGCTGTGCGATTTTGTGGACTGCCTCAAGCCCGGCGGACGCATCCTTGTGATCACCTTCCATTCTCTGGAGGACCGTCTGGTGAAGCGCTGCTTCCAGCGGCTGCAGAATCCCTGCACCTGTCCGCCCAAGGCGCCCATCTGCACCTGCGGCAAAAAGCCGTTGGTCAAGGTGCTTGCCAAAGGTGCCGTGCCGCCCAGTGATGAGGAGGTCGCCCGCAATCCCCGTGCGCGCTCAGCCAAGCTGCGTGTGGCCCAGAAGCTGGAGGTGTGACGATGCCTGTCCTGTATGTGGTTGCGACCCCCATCGGTAATCTCTCCGACATGACGCAGCGCAGTATCGACACGCTTAAAAGCGTCGCGCTCATCGCTGCGGAGGATACCCGGGTCACCAAGAAGCTGCTCAACGTTTTTGGAATCGATACGCCCCTCACGTCCTGCCATCAGCACAATGAGGACACGAAGGGTGCGTGGCTGGCGGACAAGATGCTTGCTGAGGGCATCGACGTGGCGGTCACCACCGATGCAGGCACGCCCTGCATCTCCGACCCCGGCTATGGGCTGGTGAAGGCCTGCGTGGAGCGTGGCATTGAGGTTATTCCTGTGCCGGGCTGCTGTGCGGCGGTATCCGCGCTGTCGGTCAGCGGCTTTGATACGCGGGAGTTCGCCTTCTACGGCTTCCTGCCCCGGGAGAAAAAGGATTTGCGGGAGAAGCTGCTCTCCATGGCAAGGCAAGCCGCTGTTGCTGCGGTTCACGAATCTCCCTACCGCGTGACGGAGCTGGTGGAGGTCATTGCTGGTCTCCTGCCGGAAACACGCATTTCCGCCTCCTGCGATCTGACCAAGCTCCACGAAAAGACCATCCGCGGCATGGCGGATGAAGTGCTGGCGGCGCTCAGGGACAATCCCAAAACGGAGAAGGGCGAGTACTGCCTGATTCTTGATTTCCACGATGTGAAGCTGCCCGAGGAAAAGGCCCCTGCTGCCGAGGTCTCCCTGGAAGCCCAACTGGTGGAGCAGATGCTGCAAAACGGCCTGTCCCTGCGGGATGCACAGAATGAGCTGGTGCTCTCCGGCGCCAAGAAGAACGCCGTCAAGCAGGCGGCTTTGCGGCTGAAGAAGCTGTTTATCCAGGAGGATGAAGCATGCGAGAGTTGAGTGCCTCCCTGATCACTGAAACCATCGCGAGGCTGTGCATTGATGCCAACCGCAATCTTCCCGAAGATGTGGCCTGCGCGCTGCGCACCGCCGCAGGGGAGGAGCCCTACGCCCCGGCGCGGGGTATCCTGGACAT
This sequence comes from Clostridia bacterium, assembly GCA_017481825.1. Lineage (GTDB taxonomy): Bacteria > Bacillota > Clostridia > Christensenellales > Aristaeellaceae > UBA11524. The sequence goes on along the minus strand of JAFUOR010000149.1, from coordinate 20,388 downwards.
CCTTGTGCGCAACGAAGGCATCGCGCGGAAAACGCAGATGCCCATCTGCCAGGACACGGGTATGGCCATCGTGTTTGCGGATGTGGGGCAAGATGTGCATATCACCGGCGATTTTGAACAAGCCATTCACGAGGGCGTGAAACGCGGCTATGTGGACGGCCTGCTGCGCAAGAGCGTCGTGGCGGATCCGCTGCGACGCGTCAATACCCGCGACAATACGCCTGCTATCATTCATACCCGCCTGGTTCCCGGCGATCAGGTGATGCTGACCGTCGCGCCCAAGGGCTTTGGCAGCGAAAACATGAGCCGCCTCAGGATGCTCACCCCGGCGGCTGGTGTGGAGGGCGTGAAGGACTTTGTGCTGGAAACGGTGCGGTTGGCGGGGGCGAATCCCTGTCCGCCGATGGTGCTGGGGATTGGCATCGGCGGTGACTTCGAGCAGGTGGCCGAGATGGCCAAGCGCGCGCTGATGATTCCGCTGGATCAGTGCAGCGCCGATCCCTATTACGCCGCGCTGGAGGCGGAGCTGCTGGCGGCTGTCAATGCTACTGGCATCGGCCCGCAGGGGCTTGGCGGCAGAACCACCTGCCTGGGGCTGCACATCCTGACCGCGCCCACGCATATTGCAGGGCTTCCCGTGGCAGTAAACGTCTCCTGCCATGTGACCCGCCACGCTACGGCGACACTGTAAGGGGAGGAAATGATGATGAAAAAGCTGACAGCTCCCCTGAGCAAAGAGGCGGCCCTGTCCCTGCGAGCAGGCGATCAGGTGCTGCTCTCCGGCGTCGTCTACACAGCCCGGGATGCGGCCCATCTGCGCATGCTTGACCTCATCCGCGAGGGCAAGCCGCTGCCCATCGACCTGGAGGGTCAAGTGATCTACTACGCAGGCCCCACCCCCACGCCTGAGGGCAGGCCTGTGGGCTCCATCGGCCCCACCACCTCCGTCCGCATGGACGCGATGACCCCGGCGCTTTTGGCCCATGGCCTGCGCGGCATGATCGGCAAGGGCGGACGCGGCGCGGCTGTTGTCGAGGCCATGAAGGAGCACGGCGCAGTGTATTTCGCAGCCGTTGGCGGTGCGGCGGCGCTGATGGCGGAGTGTGTGACATCCCTTGAGGTGATCTGCTGGGACGACCTCGGCCCTGAATCGGTGAAAAAGCTGACCCTGTGCGATTTGCCGCTGGTGGTGGCCATCGACGCCCAGGGGAGGGACGCATTCGAGCAGGGGCAGGGGGACTATCTGGAGAAAATCCGGCAATCGGAATAAAGTATGAACGGCTCGCTATCTGCGCGAGTCGTTCGCTGTTTGGGTGCTGGTATCGCAAGCAAGGGCGTGCTATCCTAAAGGCACAAAGGAGGGGATATCCATGATGACGATCAGTTCAACCATTGCCCGCCTGCGCCGGGAGCACGGCATGACCCAGGAGGCCCTTGCGGAGGTCATTGGCGTGACGTCCCAGACGATTTCAAAGTGGGAGAACGCCACGACCTACCCCGATATCGCGCTTCTGCCCGTGCTGGCGGATGTGTTTGACGTGACCATCGACGCGCTCTATGGACGCGAGGAGCAGCAGCACACCGTGACTGCGGATGCAGCCATTGACAGGGTGATTGAGTATGTCCGGCAGACCATCGTCGCCGCGTTTTACAAGCCTGAGGTGGACGGCTCGTTTGAGGAGGAACTGGCGACGTACAAGCGTGCTATGCAGGATGAGCACTGCCGCAGCGTTCTTGAAAATGACCGCGATGTGCTCTACTTCCGCGAGAAGCTGGGCGCTCTGGCGCTGCGCAAGCCCGAAAACGGCTGGAACAGTCTCTTTGCCGATGAGCGCAACGTTTCCGTGCTCCGCCTGCTGGCGGACAAAGACTTCCGCAAGGCTATGCAGGTGATTCTCCAAAGGCGCATGCTGACCTTCACGCTGCCGTCGTTGATGAAGGCGGCCCCTGCCGAGGATGCGGAAAGCCTTGAACGCTGCCTGCTGGAGAGCGGTTTTTTCAACAAGCGGGAGCTGATGATTGATGAAGCGCCGCTGACCTACTACGAGCTGACCATGGGCGAGCAGAAGCTGTTCCTGCTCTATGCCATCCTGGCCTTTGCGCAGGAGTACGCGAATTATCATGCGACGCACTACTGCTTCATCGGCAACAGCAACTATTTCACCCCATAAAAGGCAGGGAGCGACCGCTGTGGCCGCTCCCTCTTGGTTGCAAGCCAAGATAACATAAATGGAAAACGAAGTCATTCCTCCTGTGGATTGTTTACAGATGTGTCAGAGGACATTCGGGCAAGCAACCGGGAGGGGAGGCTGCGCAGAGGTTGCGAGTGGAGATGCTGTCATCCGGGTTGAGTTTGTAGTTGTGTGGGGTCTGATGAGTCATTCGGGGTTCCTTTCAATTGATAATAGTAACGCATTCCGTTAACATACAAAACGAATGTGTTCCAAGTTGCGACACATTCATGTGCTACTACGGCAAGCAGTGCATGTGAGGACTCACCCCCTCGGATGCCTCTTGCTGGGGAAGCACCCCAGCCCCTTTGGTGCATGATTTTCATGCGGCAGTTGTGCATATGCTTATCAAACATCGCGCATGACAGCCGCACACTTTGTGTGCGATCAATGGGATTGGGTTGCTGCCCAACAAGCATGTCTGTGGATTTGGCTATACACAGGCATTGCTTGCCGAGTTCGCAGTTGCGCAGAAAAAGTCGCAGTTACGCTATCGGCATGGCACGTTTCGACCTGATATGCTATACTGAAGGTATACTGGGTATATTGTGCCAGACAGGAGGCTACTTCATGAATGCCGAAACGCCTTTTCAACTCACCCGCACCCGCAAAACGCTGCAGGTCATTGCCTGCGACGATGATCCTGCATTTCTGGATAAGCTGCGTGCAGATGCATTGACGGTCTTTTCCCGTCTGAATGTGGACGTTTGTGTTTCCATTCATAGCAGCTTGGCTGACCTTTCTTCCCAGCGTCTTGCTGAATGTGACATTGCCTTTCTGGACATCGACCTGAACAGCAGCGAAGTGAACGGTATCGACATCGCAAGAAAAATACGCAGCGTCAACAACCGTGCGCTGATCATGTTCATTACCAACTTCATTGAATACGCGCCGGAAGGTTTTGAGGTGCAGGCGTTTCGCTACATTCTCAAACGAGACATGGGAAGTGTATTGCAGCGGTACATGATGCAGGCATTGGAGCAGCTTTCCGAAGGACGAGAAACGCTGCGGCTGCAATGCAGGGGAGAGTATGTCGATCTGTCCTTTGATCGTGTTCTGTATTTGGATGTCATGCAGCATAGCGTCAGCGTGGTGACGGCCGATGAAACGTATACCGTCAACGCCTCCTTGTCCAGCTTTGAACAGCATTTGGAGAAGCACGGCTTTCTGCGCGTTCATAAAAGCTATCTGGTCAACATGAAACATATCCGTAAATTCACCTGTCGGGAGCTGCTGTTGGACAATGGCGCAGCCCTGCGGGTGAGCGAGAAGAACTACATGGAGCAGAAGCAGAAGTATCTGCTGTGGAAGGGCTGGCAGTGATGGTGTGGATTGAACTTCTCATAAGCCTGCTGCGGGCATGCGCGACGCTTTGGGTGGGATGGTTGTTCTTTGCAGGACACTTCAAGGCACAGCGGGACAGGACGTACATTCTGCGGTTTATGGTTGCAGCCGGAGCTGTGCTGACGCTCTATGGTGCGTTGGCCCTTGATCCTGTATCGCCCTATTTGCTGCGCGGTCTGGCGCTGGTGATCATGCTGCTGTATGTTTTCCGGGAATCAGGGAGGCGGGCGCTGCTGTTGTTGACATTAGCGACTTCCTTGCTGCTGACACTCGATCTGGGCATTACATGGGCAGTGCGGGCGTTTACGCAGGAATCGGCTTATCCGCTGTCCGCACTGCTGCCGGCAGGCGTACTTGTGCTCTTGTCCTGCGTCGCCATTCACTTCGCCATCCGCACGGCGGAAAAGAATGCTGCGCAGGAAACAGACATGCTCTTGCAGCGTCAGCACATGGAAATGCAGACGGAAAGCATCAACGCGTTGGAACAGAACTACCGCTTGCAGCGCAAATCGGCCCATGAATTTGAGCATCATCTGCAAGTGCTTCATGATCTGTTGGAACAGAATGAAGTCCTCGAGGCAAAGGCATACATCGCGCGTTTACAGGGAAGCCGCAGCTATCGGGTGATCAGCGTCAACTCACGGCATACGGTTATTGATGTGATTCTGAACCAGAAATATCAGGCTGCAATGGAAAGTAACATAGCCATGCAGATCAAGGTCAATGACCTGTCTCAAGTGACCCTGCCTACGGATACGCTGGTTGTGATCCTCTCCAACTTGTTGGAAAACGCAATCGAATCCTGCCGTAGGATCGACGGCTACCGGGAAATCACCTGTACTGTACTTTATGACGAGGGACTGTATATCGCCATTGCGAATATGTCTGCACCGGTGGATGACCTGTCCACGACAAAGGCTGATACGCTGCATCACGGTTACGGCATCGGCAACGTATGTATGCTGCTGGACAAGCTGCAAGCAGAGTATACTTTCACCTACGAAGATGGCTGGTTCCGCTTTGCAGCGGAGATACCAGAATGATACATTGAGGCAGTACCATGTGTGCTGCTTTTTCTCTGTTGAGATCGGGGATGGCCGAAATCGCAGTTGCGCTGATAACGTCGCAGTTGCGCAAAATCTATGGACAGTACAAAATACGCCTGTTACAATGCGGGTACATTCCACAACGCAGGGAGGTATACCCATGAAGACATTCAGACAAATGCTCCGCCAGCCGGTCAAGACATTCTTTGGCATTGTTTTGTTGGCAGCGGCTACGGCGGCATTGATCATCTGTGTGGGGCAGGCGGTATCGGCCTATGACACAGAAAAAACCATTGACGAGAGCTTTACCACGGTTGCACTGCCCACGATGCACTATCAGTACGATGCGGAGAGCGTCATCCGGGTGGCGCAGATGACCCTGCCGGAGGACATTCGTCAATGGCTGGACGAGACTATTGACGCTTATCCGGCAATCATCAAGCAGGTATCCAGACCAGGACTGGCCTCGGCCTTCATCCCCGCGCTGACCCCGGAAAACTATACGCAGCACATCATTACCGACGACGGCTATGAGGCCCATTCCTGGGAGCCCGACCCGGCAGGCACGCCTTACTCCTGCGCGATGTTGGAAATCACGCTGGATGCGTACGATGTGCAGGAGCGACATTACATCTACAGGGATGCAGACGGCAGCTACAAGTCCTTCTACGATGGGGCGGCGGTGTATCTGACAGGCACCATCATCCGCGTCATTGGACTCCAGGAGGGTTTCACTGACCCGACGGCCTATACCCTGACGGCGATCATCCCCCTGCCGGACATGGAATCGGCGGAAGCGCTGAAATTGACCGAGGGTGAGCGCTATCTGATCTACGGCATGGACTATTACGACAGGGACTATGAGCTGCGCAACTATCTCGCCCGTCAGCTTGGCACAGATATGTTGCCCTACCTCTATGAGGAGAGTCTGACCCGCCTTGACCCGCGCACCGCCATGCAGAATAAGCAGCAGGCGGAGGCGCTTGGGCAGTACACCTACGACGTGGCCTACTACCAGAACGGCAGTAGCCGCTACACCATCAGCAACATCATGATCGAGTACTTCCACAGCATCACGATGAACCTGCGCGATGAGTCGATTCAGTTCGCCCTTGAACGGGAGGAGCAGGAGGACGGAACAATCGTGTTCCACCAAGACTACCGCCGCATGCTGGTAGATGAAAGCGGCAGCTGGTACGAGGTATCGCAGGAGGAATACGCCGCCCGCTACCACATTCCGACGATTGCACATCTGACTGGTACAGCGGAAGAATTCCTTGCCTCAGAGGATGGGGCGATCTGGCAGGAAATGCTGGATGATATGGCTGTCAGCAATCACGCATTCCCGATTGTCGGAGTGGATAAGCTGGGCTACATCGCTGATTTCACCCGGGATAATGCCCGAATTGTTGCTGGCCGCGATTTCACCGAGGAGGAGCTGGGATCTGGTGCGCGGGTGTGCATCCTGTCCGAATCTCTCGCTGCTGCCAATGATATTTCCGTGGGAGACGTAATCGACGCGCGTTTCTATCAGACAGATGATTCCTCGCCCTATCAGCAGAGGCTGGAGAATGGCCGCGGCGTGGTCAATCCTGCGGCGTACATGTACACCCGCACAACGCCCTTCTATGAGGAGGGGGCAGCCTACACCGTCGTGGGGCTGTACCGACAGTACAACCCGTGGAATTCCGTATCGGATGATGATAACAGTTATGCCTTCACCCCGAATACTATCTTCGTACCCCATGATGCTGTGCCGGTGGAGATGGCCTACGGCGAGCAGGGTTTGTTCAACACCTTGATCCTGAAAAATGGCGCGGTGGAGGAATTCGGCAGGATCGTGGCACAGGCGGGCTATGATGGACTGTTTGCCTACCATGATCAGGGATATTCCATCGTTGCCAAGAGTCTGCATGACTATCAGGCAGTGCTGCGGCAAGCCTTGCTGGTGGGCGTTCTGGTGTATACGCTCATTCTGGCGCTGTTCCTGCTGCTGTTCCCCGGCTCGCAGGGGAAGGTGCTGGCAACGATGGCCAGTCTTGGCGCGAATGCAGGGCAACAGCGCGGGTACATGCTCCTGCACAGCATCGGCATTCTTGCGCCGGGGACGCTGCTGGGCGCGCTGGCGGGCGTTCTGCTTTGGCAAAGTGTTGGCGAGATGCTGATGAACTCGGTGGATGTGGTGCTATCCCTTGAACTGAGCATCCCCGCCCTCTGCCTGATCGCGCTATGCTCCTTCGTGGTTTCGCTGGGGATGAGCGCCATCCTTGCCCTTCCCATGACGCGCAGAAGCTCTCTGATGAACAGGAGGTGAACCCATGCTGACCCATACGCTGAACCGCATGAAGCGCGCGCCGTTGCCCATGCTGGGCGTGTTGCTCTTTGCAGGCATTCTGGCAGCGGTGCTGTGCGGACTGCATGCATCCAACGAGAAAGAGCGGCAGAGCTACGACGAAGTATATCACACGATTCCTGTTACGCTCACGGTCACGAATTTGCAGGGAACAAGCCGCGACAACCTGCGCATGCCTGCGTGGGTGGCCGAAGTGTTCACTGATAAGTACATGCTCGGCAGTCTCTACCATTATGCGAGCGATCTGCGTTTGAAAAGCACGCTCTCGACCAGCACGTTGAATGGTCGGGCTGCCCAACTGAAGGTCATTGGCCTGACCAGCGCGGAAATCGTTCCTGCCCTGACGAAGGAGGGCGGCGGAATCGTCCAATGGCGCGACGGCTATGATGAAGGCTCTCTTTCATCGGAGGAGGCGCTGTGCATTATCCCGGACGGATTCCTTGCTGCGCAGAATCTGCCGGAGGATACGTCAGCCATCACCTGCACCTTCCAGCGCATTGAGCATCCGCTGTCCATTGATGCGGAGCCGATCATCTACACCTATGAGCAGATTTTCACCATTGCCGGAACCTACGTCAGCCGGGACAACGATGTGCTTTACTGCCCCTATGCCGCCGTTGCAGCGGCCTATGCCGGACTGCAGCAGGAGGTAGTCATTGACGCCCTGAGCGCAACCCTCAGCAGCAATGAGCTGCTGGATGCGCTGCGTACAGACATGTCCGCATGGTTCGCCGTTCCCTCCGCAACGGGCGAAATGACGCAGTGGGATACGACGATGTACTACAACTCCTACCCCTATGCGCTGGACATTAACGACAGCATACTGGAACGAACGACTACCACGCTGGAAAACAGCCTCTTGGTGAATAACATCTGCACTGTGCTGATTTTCGTGATCGCTGCTTGTGCCGGATTCTTCCTTGGATTCCTGATCGTCCGCCAGCGCGGCAAGGAAATTGCACTTATGCGCACGATGGGAACGCCCAATCCCGCCATCTATACCGGCTTTGTAGTCGAACAGATGCTCAGCGTCACTCTTGGCGCGTTCATCGGCGGCGCATACTTCCTCTGGCAACCATTGGAGCGGCTGCTGCTGTTCATCGGTGTTTATTTTGTCGGGCTGACTGCTGCGCTGGTGATATTCTTGAACAAAAACCTCATGACTACAATCAAGGAGGACGAGTAAATGAGCATTTCGCTGAAAAACGTGTCATACAGCTACCAGGGCAAGGCGCAGACCGTCCGTGCGGTAGACGATGTATCCTTTGATTTTGAGGCAGGTCGGCTGTATGCGATTATCGGTAAGTCTGGTTCTGGCAAAACGACCCTGATGTCTCTCATGGCGGGGCTGGATTTGCCGACTGAGGGCGAGATTGTCGTGAATGGCAAGGCTACAACAGCATGGGATCGCAATGCTCTGCGGCGCGATGCAGTGTCCGTAATCTATCAGAACTATAACCTGTTCCCGCTGCTGACTGTGAGCGAAAACATCCAGTATCCTCTGAGCCTGCGCAAAGTCAGCAAGGCAGAATCCAAGCGTCTGGCTGCTGAAATGCGTGCCCGTGTGGCACTGCCGGAAGCCTATGAAAATCGTTTGCCTGCGAATCTGTCTGGCGGTGAACAGCAGCGTGTAGCTATTGCCCGAACGCTGGCGCAGGGCTGCAAAATCATCCTTGCAGATGAACCAACAGGCAATCTGGATTCCACCAATACGCGGAACATTGTTGAGATTCTGAAAAGTCTGGCTCATGATGATGGCTGCACGGTAATTATCGTGACGCATGATCCTGCGGTGGCAGAGCAGGCGGATACTGTGTTGCAGATGAAGGATGGTAGCTGGGTGTTCTGAAAGACATCAAATGACGAGCCTCGGGCGTAGTGCTTGAGGCTCGTCCTGTCTGCTTACCTGTTGAGCGTCGCCTGTGCCTTATTTAGCTCATCCTGAAAAGCTGGCTTACGCTTGTATTCGATCCGCAGCTGATCGATCATTCGCAAGGCTTCTGTATGCCGCCAGCATCGTAGAGCAAACGGATGCCGTTACAGGCATTGGCATATATGCTGTGCTGCATGGCGCGCCGGGTGCTCTGCTGAATCATCGTTTCGTAGAGGCGGATCGTGAGCTGGCGATCATCTTGCATTATCATTGCGGTTTTCGCGATGTATCTTTAACCACAGGCCTCTTTCATACTGATACTGGCACTTTTCCAACCACACCCTGCATAAATCAGACGCTTGCTGGTAATGCTGTCCGACTATCTCCAGATGAATGATTTGCTGCCTGGACGGATCGTCCTCCAGATGCACCATGCGGTAGGTATTTGCAGCATCCTCACCGTCAAAGTGCTCAAGCAAGCGTAACTTAAAATTTTGAGCAGCATATCATCTTTGCTTGATATGTGCGTGTCTGTGTATATCGCAGCAACGAAACGGCTGCATGTCAAGCAGATGGCAAAAACAGACGGACGATGTCGAAGGCTCTGCGTTGTCCGTCTGTTGAGCAATCCTGTATGGCAGATTCTGCCCTGTTATCAGATTTGCCATGAGCCTGTCTTACCGGAACGCCCTCTGCGTGGCGATTTTCGCGCTTTTCCGTCAGGAAAGGCTTCCATACATGAACGAACGGCCGGGAGGATGGCTTTGCCATCTGACCAGTGAGTGCAAAACTCAAAAAGTGGCCTATGGCCACTTTTTTGACACCCTGCGTCCTCCTGTCGCTGGCAGGAGGACGCAGATGCATCATCACGGGATACAGATAACCGTACCGGACGAAAAGTCGCTGGGCAGCAGGGTTGGGTTCAGCGCCAGCAGGCGTCCCTTGGTGGTGTTCAGGTCGCTGGCCAGGATTTCAAGGTCTTCACCGGGTTGGATGGTGTAGGTTTGCAGGCCGGTACAGGTCTGCCGCGTGCCGTAGGGCGGGGCGCAGTAGATGGTGCCAGCTGTCAGGAAGCTGGGCGACAGGCGCGGATTGCTGGAGCGCATGGCACGGTAGCTCACGTTGTGCTTGAGCAGCAGATCTGCATAGGTCTGCCCCGCGCGCACGAAATCCCGCGTGTAGCCGGAGGGACAGGTGTTCACGGGCTGCGAGGGCTGAATGACGATTGGCGGTGTCGAGGGGGTGGAGGGCGTCGAAGGCGTTGAGGGCAGGGAAGGCGTGGGCAGCTGGGGCGTATCGGGCTCGGCCGGGGTGTCGATGCTGCCGTTTGTGCCGTTGCCGTTGGTGGGGATGCACAGCACCTGGCCGACGGAAAGGCTGTCCTGATTCACGCCGGGGTTGCGCTCCGCCAGCTCAAACACGGTGATGCCGAGGCTGGCTGCGATGGATGTAAACGTATCGCCTGCGCGGACTGTGTAGGGCTGACCGCTGATGCAGGTGTATACCTGCGAGGGCAGGCAGATCTCCGTTCCTGCGGGAATGGTGGAGAAGTTCACGTCGGGGTTGAGCACCTGCATGGCCTGTACGGTGGTGCCGTTGCGTGTGGCGACGTTCTGCGCCGTATCGCCGGACTGCCAGGTGTAGTAGCTCGCGCCGCGGGGGCAGATGCGGCCTTGGAACTCCATATCGATTCCTCCTTACCATGGGATCTTCCAATGGCGCTGCGAAAAAAGCTGTATTTTCGCAGTATTGTTGGAGAGCTTGGGTTTCTTTCCCCTTGCTCTTGCTCACAATCTATGCTATAATGAACGGTGGGTGCGAAGGCGCGCCTGATTTCGTGTGCCATGATGCTGGCAATTCCTGCCTGCATGGGCGCAGGATATTCACCCATCATGAATCAATATGCAAATAGACGGAAAGGTGGAATACCTCCATATGAAGCACCTGCTGAAGCTTCTGGATCTCAGTAAGGAAGAGATCATTGAGCTGCTGGACCTGGCGGATAAGCTCAAGGCTGAGAACAAGGCCGGCATCCCTCATCCGATCCTCAAGGGCAAGACGCTCGGTATGATCTTTGAAAAGTCCTCGACCCGCACCCGCGTCAGCTTTGAAACGGGCATGTTCCAGCTGGGCGGACAGGCGCTGTTCCTGTCCAACCGCGACCTGCAGATCGGCCGGGGCGAACCGGTGCAGGATACCGCCCGCGTGCTGAGCCGGTATCTGGACGGCATCATGATCCGCACCTTTGCCCAGCAGGAGGTCGAAGACCTGGCGAAGTATGGCTCCATCCCGATCATCAACGGCCTGACGGATTTCTGCCATCCCTGCCAGGTGCTGGCTGATCTGCAGACCGTACGCGAGCACAAGGGCCACCTGGAGGGCATCAACATGTGCTACATCGGCGATGGCAACAACATGGCCAACTCGCTGATTGTGGGCTTCCTGAAGGTCGGCGCGCATGTGTCCATCGCCTGTCCCGACGCCTATCAGCCTGATGCGCAGATCCTTGAGTTCGTCAAGCAGTACCCCGGCCAGTTCTTCATGACCGACAAGCCCATGGAGGCGGCTAAGGGCGCGGACGTCATCTTCACCGACGTGTGGGCTTCCATGGGTCAGGAGGATGAGAAGGCTATCCGCGAGAAGGCCTTTGCCGGTTATCAGGTCAATGCCGAGCTGATGGCGGTGGCGCACGAAGGCTGCATGGTGCAGCACTGCCTGCCCGCCCACCGCGGCGAGGAGATTACCGAGGAAGTCTTCGAGGCCCATGCCGACGAGATCTTCGACGAGGCGGAAAACCGTCTCCATGCCCAGAAGGCCGTTATGGTCGCCTGTATGAAATAATCAAGGAGGATGACGTGCATGGATAAGAAAGGCTATCTTCTGCTGTCTGACGGTACGCTCTACGAGGGCGTTCTGCGCGGCGCGTACAAGGATGCAGCTGCCGAAGTGGTGTTCCTGACCTCCGTCGTGGGCTATATGGATACGCTGACCGATCCTGCCTATGAGGGCCAGATCGTTGTCCAGACCTTCCCTCAGATCGGCAACTACGGCGTGGTGCCGCTGGAGCGTGCCAATGCAAAGCCCCAGGTGTCCGGCTATATCTGCCGCGAGCTGTGCGAAGAGCCCAGCAATTTCCGCTGCCAGGGCAAGCTCGGCGATTATCTGAGCCAGAACGGCATCCCCTGCCTGACGGATATCGATACCCGCGCGCTGACCCGCCGTCTGCGCGACAAGGGCGTCATGAACGGCGCCATTCTCACCGAAAAGCCCGAGAACGTGGCGGAGGCCGCCGCAAAGCTGGCTGCGCAGTCCTTCAAGCCCGATATGGCGAAGGCTACGGTGCCGCAGATCATTTCTGCTGAGAAGTCCGGCACAAACAACGTTGTGCTTTGGGATCTGGGCGCGATGGGCGATACCCTCCAGCAGCTGGAGAGCCGCGGATGTGCGGTGACCATCGTCCCTGCCTTCACCTCTGCGGACAAGATCATGTCCTATGCGCCCGATGGCGTGGTGATCACCGGCGGCGCCGGCAATCCCGAGGATTATACGGCCATCGCGGGCGAGATTGCCCAGGTGTGCAAGAAGCATGTTCCTGTCATGGGCATCGGCCTGGGCCATCAGCTGCTGGCGATCAGCCAGGGTGCGGCGACGGCGAAGCTGCCCTTTGGCCATCGCGGCGGCAACCAGCCCATCGAGGACGTGAAGACCGGCAATTGCTACGTCACCAGCCAGAATCACGGCTATGAGGTGGACAAGAGCGCGCTGCCTGCCAATGCCTCCCTGCGCTTTGTGAACCGCAACGACGGCTCCTGCGAGGGTATTGACTACATGGATATGCCAGCATTCTCCGTTCAGTTCCAGCCTGCCGCATGCGGCGGCCCGCTGGATACCCGGTTCCTGTACGACCGCTTCATTGCGCTGATGGGAGGTAATAAGGAATGCCGCTGAATCCTTCTGTGAAGAAAGTTATGATCATCGGCTCCGGCCCGATCGTCATCGGTCAGGCTGCGGAGTTCGACTATGCGGGCTCTCAGGCCTGCAAGGCGCTGAAGGCTGCGGGTCTGCAGGTGGTGCTGGTCAACCCCAATCCTGCCACCATCATGACCGACCATACCTCGGCCGATCAGATTTACATCGAGCCCCTGACCCTGGAGACTCTGCGCCGCATCATCATCAAGGAAAAGCCCGACTCCCTGCTGTCCACCCTGGGCGGCCAGAGCGGTCTGACCCTGTCCATGCAGCTGGCGAAGGAAGGCTTCCTGGATCAGCATGGCGTGAAGCTCCTGGGCGCCAAGTGCGAGACCATTGAAAAGGCCGAGGACCGTCTGCTCTTCAAGCAGACCATGGAATCCATCGGCCAGCCCTGCATTCCCTCCGACGTGGTGGAAACCCTTGAGGATGCGTTGGCCCTGGCTGATAAGATCGGCTACCCCGTGATCGTGCGTCCGGCCTTCACCATGGGCGGCGAAGGCGGCGGCATCTGTAAGGATGAGGAGGAGCTGCGTGAGATCGCTGCCAATGGCCTGCGCCTGTCTCCCATCACGCAGATCCTGGTGGAAAAGTGCATCTCCGGCTGGAAGGAGATCGAGTTTGAGGTCATGCGCGATGCCAAGGGCAACGTCGTGGCCATCTGCTCGATGGAGAACATTGACCCCGTCGGCGTGCATACGGGCGATTCCATCGTCGTGGCGCCTGCGCTGACTCTTTCCAACACCGAGTACCAGATGCTGCGCCGTGCAGCGCTGGACATGGTGACTGCCCTGGAGGTGGAGGGCGGCTGTAACTGCCAGTTTGCCCTGAATCCCGATTCCTTTGAGTACGCGGTCATCGAGGTCAATCCTCGCGTCAGCCGCTCCTCCGCGCTGGCATCCAAGGCGACGGGCTATCCCATCGCCAAGACGGCGGCCATGATCGCCATCGGCTACACGCTGGATGAAATCCCCAATGCCATGACCGGTAAGCCCCTGGCAGGCTTTGAGCCCACGGTGGACTACATCGTGGCCAAGGTGCCCAAGTGGCCCTTTGACAAGTTCGTCTACGGCAAGCGCACCCTGGGCACGCAGATGAAGGCTACCGGTGAAGTCATGTCCATCGGCGTGAGCGTGGAGCAGGCCCTGATGAAGGCTGTGCGTGGCGCGGAAATCGGCTGCGACACCATGCGCATGAAGGCCATGGCGGAGCTGAGCGATCAGGAGCTGCTTGACCTGATTGCCAAGTGTACCGACCAGCGCATGTTTGCCATCTATGAGGCCATCGTGCGCGGCGTGAGCCTGGAAAAGCTCCATGAGATGACCATGATCGACATGTTCTTCCTGAACAAGTTCAAGAACCTGTTTGATATGGAGTGTGAGCTGCAAAAGGGCAGCGTCGATTGCGAGCTGTACATGAAGGCCAAGAAGATGGGCTTCCCGGATAAGGCCATCGAGCGTCTCTCCGGCGCGCCCGTGCCCATGCACCGCGATCCCGTCTACAAGATGGTTGATACCTGTGCAGCGGAGTTTGAAGCCCATCGCCCCTACTTCTATGCCACCTATGATGAGGAAAACGAGGCGGCCGACTTCATCAGCAAGCGCGAAAAGAAGCCTTGCGTGATGGTGCTTGGCTCCGGCCCCATCCGTATCGGTCAGGGCATCGAGTTCGACTATGCTTCTGTCCACTGTGTGTGGATGCTCAAGCAGGCGGGCTATGATGTGGTAATGATCAACAACAACCCCGAGACGGTTTCCACCGACTTTGATACCGCTGACCGCCTGTATTTTGAGCCCCTCACGCCCGAAGACGTGCTGGGCGTGATCGCTACCGAGAAGCCCGTGGGCGTGGTGGCGGCCTTCGGCGGCCAGACTGCCATCAAGCTGACCCATGCCCTTGAAAACGCCGGCGTGCGCATCCTGGGTACCTCCGCCGACATGATCGACGCGGCGGAAGACCGCGAGCGCTTTGACGCGGCCATGGAGAAGTATGGCATCAAGCGTCCTCAGGGTACCACCGTCATGACCACCGAGGAGGCCCTCAAGGCCGCCAACGAGCTGGGCTATCCCGTGCTGGTGCGTCCCTCCTACGTGCTGGGCGGCCAGAACATGATCATTGCCTATCAGGACAGCGATATCGTCGAATACATGAAGATCATCCTGTCCCAGGGCATCAAGAATCCTATCCTGATCGACCAGTACCTCAAGGGTATCGAGGCCGAGGCCGACGCCATCTGCGACGGCGAAGATGTGCTGATTCCCGGTATCATGGAGCACATCGAATCCTCCGGTGTGCATTCCGGCGACTCCATCGCGGTCTATCCCGCCTGGAACCTGACCGGCGCGATGTACCAGCGCCTGGTGGAGGTCACCCGTCAGATCGCCCTTGAGCTGGGTACGCTGGGTCTGATCAACATCCAGTACATCGTTTATCACAACGAGGTGTACGTCATCGAGGCGAACCCCCGTGCCAGCCGCACCGTGCCCTACATCAGCAAGGTGACGGGCGTACCCATGGTCGATCTGGCCGTGCGCGCTATGCTGGGCGAGAAGATCAAGGACATGGGTTATGGTACGGGCCTGTACCGCCAGAGTCCCTATTACGCCGTCAAGGTGCCCTGCTTCTCCTTCGAGAAGCTGGCGGATGTTGATACCCACCTCGGCCCGGAGATGAAGTCCACCGGCGAGGTGCTCGGCCTTGGCACCAATTTGCAGGAGGCCATCTATAAAGGCCTGGTCGGCGCTGGCTACAAGATGCGCCAGGGCGGCGGATTGCTGATCTCTGTCCGAGACAAGGATAAGGCGGAAGCCGTTGATGTGGCCCGCAAGTTCCAGCAGCTGGGCTTCAACATCTTCGCGACCACCGGTACTGCCAGGACGCTGCTGGATCACGGCGTATATGCTGCCGTGGTGAAGCGCGAGGCGCAGGAGAAGATGCTCGAGATGGGCCAGGTGCAGTATGTCATCAGCACCTCCGTCAAGGGCCGCGATCCGCTGCTGGAGTCCGTGCGTCTGCGCCGTAAGGCCGTGGAGCGCGGCATCCCGCTGTTCACCTCTCTGGATACCGCCAACGCCCTTGTGGACGCGCTGACCAGCCGTTACACTCAGGGCAATGTCGAACTGGTGGACATCAACAACATGCGCAAAGAGCCCAAGAAGCTCTCCTTCATTAAGATGCGCGGCACGGGCAACGATTACCTCTACTTCGACTGCTTCGAGCAGCAGGTGGAGAGTCCCGAATCCCTTGCGGTGCGCCTGTCCAACCGCCGCACCAGCGTTGGCGCCGATGGCGTGGTGCTCATCCTGCCCTCTGCCCGTGCGGATGCGAAGATGCGCATGTTCAACGCTGATGGTACTGAGGGCTCCGTGGCCGGCAATGCCCTGCGCTGCGTGTGCAAGTACCTCTATGAATCCGGCCGTGTCCGCAAGGATGAGATGCGCATCGAGACCGGCAACGGCGTCAAGAGCGCCAAGCTCTTCATCCGCGAGGATCTGGTGTTCTCCGTGCTGGTAGATATGGGCCGTCCGGCCTTCAAGCCCAGCGAGGTGCCTGTGAACCTCGACGGCGAGATGATCATGAGCCGCCGCGTCTTCCTGGGCGGCGAGATGCGCGATATCTCCTGCGTGTCCATGGGCAATCCCCATGTGGTGATGTTCGTCGAGGACGTCAACCGCATCAACCTTGACCAGATTGGCCCGCAGATCGAGAAGGATCCGCTGTTCCCCGAGCGGGTGAACGTCTCCTTCGCGCAGATTCTGGACCGCAACAACATCGTGATGCGCGTCTGGGAGCGCGGCATCGGCGAAACCGCCGCCTGCGGCACCGGCGCGTGCGCTGTGGCTGTGGCTGCGGTGGAGAACGGTCTGTGCAAGCGCGGTGCGGACATTGACCTCCGCCTGCCCGGCGGCACGCTGGTCGTGCGCTATCAGGAGGATGGTCAGGTTTGGATGACCGGCGATGCGCAGACGGATTTCGAGGGAACCATCCGCATCTAAACCAAACGATCAAGGGAGAGCCCGTGGCGGGCTCTCCCATTTCTCAAAGGAGAAAGCGATATGAAGCACATCCTCTGCTACGGAGACTCCAACACCTGGGGCTTCATCCCCGGCAGCGGCCGCCGCTATGACGAAAGCACGCGCTGGACGGGCGTGCTGCAGACGCTCCTCGGCCCCCAATGGCGTGTCCATGAGGATGGCCTCAACGCCCGCACGACCATCTTTGATGAGGCTACCAAGCCTTTCCTGAATGGTCTGGCGGCGCTTCCTGGGGTTCTGCAGGCGCAAAAGCCTCTTGATGTGCTCATCATCAGCCTTGGCACGAATGACCTCAAGCACCATAAGGCCTATCACACCGCCGCAGGCATCGCGCGCCTCATCCTGACTGCGCAGACGATGGATGCGCTCTATCCCTCCAGCGAGCCGGTGTTTCGAGATAAGCCGCGCATCCTGGTCATTTCGCCCATTGCGGTGGGAGAGATGCCGAGGGAAGCCGTTCAGTGGGATGATCTGGCAGGTAAGCACGAGGAATCCCTGCGCTTTGCCCAGACCATCCGCCCAGTCTGCGAGCAGTACGGCGCGGCCTTCCTGGATGCGCAGAGCGTTGCGCAGCCATCGGAGATTGACCACATTCACATGGCGCCCGATAGCCATCGCAGGCTGACGGAAGCTGTGAAGGACGCTGTGGAAGAGCTCATGGCCAAATAAAATACAACAGCCGCTTGACCTTTCGACAAGGGTCAGGCGGCTGTTAGCTTTTGAAATAAATGTTGGAGCCGTGCAGCGGCGTGGGCGTGGCGGACAGCCCGGCGATGTAATCGATGGAGACATTGTACAGCTCTGCGAGGCGAATGACCAGCGCGAAGGGGATTTCGCGCTTGCCCTGCTCATAGTTGGTGTAGGTGGTCTTGTTCATACCGAGCCGTGCAACCAGCTCATCCTGCGTCATGTCGTGATCTTCGCGTAAATCACGAATGCGGCCATAGCGCATGTGCAACACCTCCTACTTCTACTATTGACAGAATACAACAAATGATGTATTATGTTTGTAGAATACCACAAACGTGGTAATATAAGGAGATGATAAAACAATGGCAAGCTACTGTGGTGAATGCGCGCTGTGGAGAGGCTCGTCCGACGTGAACAAGTACGGGGAGCGCTGGTGTCCCTATTCGCGGCGGTATGAGAAGTCAGATCAGAATACTTATGGATGCAAGGGGTTTGTTGATGCTTCAAGGCGCTATTGTTCGCCGATGACGGTTGAAGAGTGGATGGCTCTGCAACGAGATGAGGGGGCAAGAAGATGAGCTTCGGTTCTATTCTGCTGTTGATTATCATTGTAGCTTGCGTATTTACATTAAGCGACAAGATGCTTAGTCCTAAGAAAGGCTCAAGCAAGACGGATGCTGCTTCCTTCTCTGGGGACGATAGTGTTGCTGCTCCCAAAGCAGATAAGGTGCAGATTTCAAAGAACATATATGGTGCGGTTGAGACATTTGCAACATTGTGTCACATGTGGAAGAAGAATACTGGCTGGCCATATGAAAGTCTTGACTTCGCGTGGATTCGTGTAGAGTATACAGATGAAAAAACGAGTTTGGAGATGCATTGCCGTGGTGATTGTATGGCACTACAAGTTCCCGACCAGTTTCCGGAGTTAAAAGCAGATTCAGACAATATCGTCGTATATAAATCATCAGAGGTACATTCTTTGAATCCAAATAATCCGCAGGCACTGTGGACTGCTTTTAAGGATGGTTCCCCAAATGCAGTTCTTGAGGATATTTCAGCTACGCCAGGTAACATTTTTATCCTCATCAAGTTTGATAACTGAACAAACCCCGCTTTAGTGTCCAAGTTTCTGGAGCACCAAAGCGGGGGTTTCCTATTTGGTATTCTTCACATCCATCCACAGCGCCTCATACACGCTCAGATAGTCCTCGCTGATATCCTGGAAGAACTCACAGGTGTCCAGCGTCTCGTCTGAGGGAGAAAGCACGTGGTTGTCGGAGTAATCGTAGGCGTAATCGCCTTCGGGGTCTTCGATCAGCTCGATCGCGCCCTTGTTGGGGGTGGAGTACCAGATATAGTCCCAGTTCATGGCAGCAATGTCGGGGCGGCAGAGGAAGTTGATGAAGGCCTCTGCGTTGGCCTTGTTCTTGGCGGTCTTGGGGATGACCGCGCCGTCTACCCAGACGTTGGAGCCCTCCTCCGGCACGAAGTAATCAAGATCCTCGTTCAGGTCGATGGCGTACATCGCATCGCCCGACCACATGACGGCCAGCGCGGCCTCACCGGCGACCATCTTGTCCTTGGTTTCATCCACCTGATAGGCCTTGACCACGCCCAGCTTTTTCTGCTCAACAAGCATATCGCGGGCGTCGAACAGGGCGGGAACCTCCGTGCAGTTGACGCTGTTGCCCAGGTATTTGAGCGTCACGCCGAAGCTGTCGCGGATGGAGTCCATCATGAAGATGTTGTACTGGTACTGGGGATCCCAGAGGATCGACCAGGAGTGCTTCGGCTCGTCGATGAGCGTCGTGTTGTACAGGATGCCTACCGTGCCCCACATGTAGGGGACGGAGTACTTGTTCTCCGGGTCGTAGGCCGGATTGAGCAGATGGTCGAGGGTCTGATTGGCATTGGGCACGTTGGCAAAGTCGATCTCCGCCAGCATGTCATTCTGAATCATGCGTTCAATGATGTAATCCGAGGGGAAGCACACGTCGAACGCGCCGGGATTGGCCTCCACCTGCACGATCATGTCCTCATTGGTGGTGAAGCACATGTAGTTGACCGTGATGCCGGTCTCCTCCTCGAAGAGCGTGATGACCTCGGGGGCGATGTAGTCCTCCCAGTTGAAGACATTGACGACCTGTCCGGTGGTCACGGCGGCGCCCTCCTCGGCAGGCTGGCAGCCGGTGAGGGTCAGGGCCATCACACCGGTTATGAGAAGCAGGACGAATCGTTTCAGGTTCATATCGTTCCGCCTCCTTTACTTGTCTTCCGCCGTGCGGCGGTTGACGATGAGCAGCAGCACCAGCAGTGCCACGAACATCAGCGCGGACAGTGCGTTGAGCGTGGGGTCAATGCCGGTACGGGTAGCCGAGTAGATCAGCGTGGAGAGGTTCTGCACGAGGGGCGAGGTGGTGAAGTAGCTGATTGTGAAGTCATCCAGCGAGAGGGTGAAGGCCAGCATGGCGCCGGTGATGATGCCCTGCTTGCACTGGGGGATGATGACGTGGAACAGCGCGTAGAAGGGCGTCGCACCCAGGTCGAGGGCCGCCTCGTAGGTGTGGCGGTTCATCTGCTTGAGCTTGGGCAGCACGGACAGGATGACATAAGGGGTATCGAAGGTGATGTGCGCCAGCAGCATCGTCATGTAACCGCGCTCTACCCTGGTGAAGAGGAACAGCAGCATCAGGCTGATGCCGGTAACGATGTCGGGCATGGTGTTGGGGAGGTTGGTCAGGGTCATCATCATCGCCTGCGTCCGCTTCTTCATCGCGTGGATGCCGATAGCGGCCAGCGTGCCGAGAATGGTGGAGACGATCATGGCGATGACCGCGATGGAGAG
>JAFUOR010000148.1 GCA_017481825.1 Clostridia bacterium | reverse complement strand
GCGGCCCTCGGGGTCGGTCACGGTGGTCACCTCGCCAATGGGTTTGTTGTAGGCCAGGTAGTGCTTCTCCTCCTCCAGGTGGCAAAGCACGCCGTCAACGGTCACCTTGTCGTGGAGCTCGTCCACCTGTACGCCCATTTCAGTGATGACCTTGCCATTGACAGCCACGCGGCCATCGGCGATCATCTTCTCGGAATTGCGGCGGGAGGCCACGCCGGAGAGAGCCAGGTACTTCTGTAAACGCATCATGGGATGAATCAACCTTTCTGCAATGTGCGATAGAAAAACAGCAGGCATGCGCGCCGGGAAACGGGCTTCATGCGCTCTGCGGGGGATTGGGATACAGCCATGCGGTCAAGTCCCTGCAGGGTGAAGCCTGTCTGTTCGCAGAACTGGCACATGCCGGGATTGGTGTCCGTGCAGGCAATGCGAAGGCCATGCAGGCCGCGCTTTTGTGCAAAGCGTTCGCAGTGGCCAAGGAGCATCCTGCCCGTGCCCTGGCGGCGGTGGGCAGCGTCCACGCGCAGATCGATGATCTCCGCCCAGCCGCTGGGCAGGGTCGTGACCGCCGCGCAGCCGATGTACTTTTCACCCTCGAAGGCGGCGTAGAAGGCGCTGCCCTCGTCCTGGGTGATGATGAGCGGATCGGCGTAATCCACCGGGGGAAAGGAACGCCACTCCGCCTTGGGCAGCGGCATATAGCCCAGCTGGAAGCCCAGCCGCCCGATTTTGAGCAGCGCCTCCTCGGTGACCAGCACGCTGTCGGGCAGGGGTTTCACCTGATCGGTCTGCCCCGGCTTCAATTTGCGGACGATGAGCATGGGCTTCACTCCCTTCGTTCTTACCAGCGGTGGATAGTCCCCTGGGGCAAACGCTTGCGTAATTTCTTCTTGGGATTGACGAGATGGTGCGAATCCGTCAGCAGCAGCATGGGCGCGTCGCTGGGGGAATCGCCATATCCGGCGGAGGCGGCCCTGTCGATGCGCAGCCCCTGTGCCTCCAGCCACGCGGCGATGCGGCGCGGCTTTTCCTCACCCTTGCAGTTGGGGCCGATGCGGCCCGTATAAAGGCCGTCCTTCACCTCGCAGGTGGTCGAGATCACCGCATCAATGGGCATGAACTCCGCCAGCACGTGCATGTACACATCCGCCGAGGCGGAGACGATCACAATCTTGACGCCATCGCTGCGCAGACGTTCGATTTCCTGCATACCCTGCTGAAAGAAGCGGAATACCTGCTTCTCGCGGAAGAAATCCCGTGCGACGGCGTCCATCTCATCCACCGAATGCCCCTTGATGAAGGACAGCGTCTCCTGCTTGACCACGGTGCCGCAGGCAGGGTTGAGCTTCCACCGCAGGAAGCCCAGTGCGCCTTTGAACAGCTGCGTTTTTGGCGCCAGGCCGCGCTTGACGCAGTAAAGCAGGTAGGGGAAGATGGAATCGCCCCGGGCAAGGGTATCATCAAAATCAAAGAAGGCAAAGGCGGTCTTTGTCATAGCGGGCAGTCCTCGCTGAGCAGACGATGGGTGTACTGGCGCGCGCCGCTCTTCATCTCAGTCATCAGCTGTCCGGAGCCAAGGAGCTTGTACTTGTAGGTTGTCAGCCCCTCCAGGCCCATCGGGCCGCGGGCATGAATCTTGCCCGTGGCGATGCCCACCTCTGCACCAAAGCCATATACGAAGCCGTCGGCAAAGCGGGTGGATACATTGTGGTACACGCCGGCGCTGTCCACGCGGGTCAGGAAGACCTGCGCGGCGGCCATATCCGCCGTAACGATGCAGTCGGTGTGGCCGCTGCCGTAGTGGTTGATGTGGTCAATCGCGGCGTCGATGCCGTCCACCACGCGGATGGACAGGGTGTAATCGAGGTATTCTGTGGCCCAGTCTGCATCCGTTGCGGGCTCAACGGGAATGATGGATTGTGTGGCCTCGTCCCCCAGGAGGCGGACATTCTTTGCCTGCATGGCGGGCAGGAGCTGAGGCAGGTACGCAGGCGCGATATCGCGGTGCACCAGCAGGGTCTCCATGGCGTTGCACACGGCGACGTTCTGCGCCTTGCTGTCCACGGCGATGGACACAGCCATGTCGATATCCGCTGCCTTGTCCACATATACATGGCAGATGCCGTCGGCGTGGCCCAAAACCGGAATGCGGCTGTTGTCCATGATGTAGCGCACGAACTCGTTGGTGCCGCGCGGGATGATCAGATCGATGAGGGCGTCCTCCTTGAGCATGGCGGCCACGTCTTCGCGGGTGGTGAGCAGCTGGGCGAAATCTGCAGGCAGACCGGCCTCCTCTGCCGCCTTGCGCAGGCAATCGCACAGCACCTCGTTGGTGCGCAGTGCCTCGCGGCCCCCCTTGAGCAGCACGGCATTGCCGCTCTTGAGCGCCAGGGAAGCGATCTGCACCAGCGCATCAGGGCGGCTCTCAAAGACCACGCCGATGACACCGATGGGACAGGCCACGCGATAAAGCTTGAGTCCCTGGGTAAGCTCCCGTGCCAGCGTCGTCTGCCCGATGGGGTCGGGGAGGGTCGCGAGGGCTTTCAAGCCGGCAGACACAGCCGCCAGCTTCTCCTCGCGGAATTTCAGCCGTCCCAGAAGCGGCGCAGCGAGGTTCGCGGCGGTAGCCACGGTC
>JAFUOR010000147.1 GCA_017481825.1 Clostridia bacterium | reverse complement strand
GGCTCTCGGCTTCTGTATTTGCATCAACGGTTTTGCCTTTCAAGCACAGAAGATGACTGCCAGCCGGGATGATGTTATCTATAACTTCATTTCTGAGAACGGAGATTGCATCTGCTGCGGTAAAACGGATTATTTCTTGCGTCTCATCATTGAGCGCAGCATTATAGAGCACATATACCTTATCATGAGCGAATTGTGCTACCGCTGTCTGCGCCCGGCAGTGGTCAACGGTACCTGTACAGCCTGCGGCGCGCCCAGGGTTGTGCGGCAGGAAGCGGATATCGACCTGCTGCCCCTGGGAACAAGGCTTGACAACGGCAGCGTCATTGTGGGCGATAAGCTGGGTCGCGGCGGTTTCGGCGTGACCTACATCGCCCGCGATATGGCCAGCGACCGGCTGGTGGCGCTCAAGGAATTCCTGCCCAAGTACATGTCTTCCCGCCGGGGGCTGCAGGTCATCCCCAACACGGACAAGGTGGACGTGTATCAGAAGAGTCAGCGTGCGTTCCTTCGCGAGGCCAAGCTGATCCGAGAACTGGAGCGCCATCCCAACATTGTGAACGTGCTCTTCGTCATTACCGGCGAGAACAACACGGTCTATTATGGCATGGAACTGCTTCAGGGCGAGGATCTGGCGCACCGTTTCCGCCGGCAGAACAAGGTTATGGAACCGGAAGAGGCTTTGCGCCTGCTGGTGCCCATCATTGACGCACTGGCCTTCATGCACGAAAAGAAGGTGCTGCACCGCGACATCAGCCCGGACAACATTTTCCTGCGCAATGCCCCCGATCAGCCCGGCGGCGTGTCGCCCTGCCTGATCGACTTCGGCGCAGCCTTCACAGCCATGGCCGACTTCACCAAGACCTGCCCCGGTGTGCAGAAGAACGGTTTCTCTCCTCCGGACCAGAACTACGACATGGACAAGCAGGGCCCCTACACGGATGTGTATGCCTTCTGCGCCACGCTGTATTATCTGATGACCGGCCGTGTACCGCTGTCCTCCATGGAGCGTGTGAACGCGCAGCTGACGCCTCCTCGCCAGCTGAACCCGAAGATCTCGCCCTACCTGGACAAGGTCATCATGAAGGGTATGGCCATGGCTACAGCCGAGCGTATCCAGGACATGGGAGAGCTGCGTAAGCTGCTGAAGAAGGAATTCCCGTGGATTGACAAGGCTGTGACATCCAGCGCATCCGGAGCTGCAACTGCACCGGCCTCTGCGCCTGCCTCTGTGCCCCATCAGGCCGCTGGATCCGAACCTTTATCCGGGCCTGTTCAGGTTCCGACGCCTGCACCGGTGGACGACAGTACGTTCCATCGCGGCGGCAATGTTACCACGGGCAAGCGCCTGGCGTCCCTGCTGCTGGAGTGGGCGCTGTTCTTTGGCGTACCGATTGCGCTGATGCCCTCGGAGCCTCTGCCTGCGCTGCTCATCGGCTATGCGCTGCAGATCGCGGCCAACCTGGTCATGATGGGCATGGAACCCAGTGCCACACTGGGCCAGCGCTTGCTGGGGGTGAAGCTGACCTCAGGCAGCAAGGATGCAACCAAGAACTGCATGTATGCATGCCTGCGCACACTGCCGCCCATTGAACTGATCAAGGAGCTGGCTTCTGCCACCGGCAGCAGCATGAACTCCACGGAGGAAATGTTTGGCCTCAGGCAGGTTACGACCGCTGCACAGACCGAGGAGGAGTTTGATCCCCAGTCGCAGCAGAGCGACGTAGCCTCCGCGGCTTCTGTATCTTACCTGTCGGCAGAAGCGCCCAATGTTTCCGCAGCATCGTCCTATGTGTCGGCGCCTCCGTCTGTATCCGTGCCGCTGACTGCATCCAAGCCGGTATGCACCCTGCAGTGTGTGGACGGTGTGATGAAGGGCCAGGTATTTGTTGTGGAGAGCGGCGCTATATTGGGTCGCAAGGGCAGCATCCGTACCCCTGAGGACGATATGCTGGTATCCTCCGTTCACTGCTGCATGCAGCTGCGGGGCGATGCCTGGATTGTGCAGGACAAGGAGTCCCGCAACGGTACTTTTGTCAATGGTGTGAAGCTGCCCAAGGGCGGCGTATCCGGT
Organism: Clostridia bacterium; assembly: GCA_017481825.1. Taxonomy (GTDB): domain Bacteria; phylum Bacillota; class Clostridia; order Christensenellales; family Aristaeellaceae; genus UBA11524. The sequence continues at coordinate 17,869 of JAFUOR010000147.1, read as the reverse complement.
CGCCTCAGCGACCAGGATAAGATCCGAATCGGCCGGGAAATTTTCGTATTCAGTACCGGCAAAGGGAGGAATTAACTTATGAAGATGATGAAGCGTCTGCTGCTGGCCCTGCTGGCCGTGATGATGATGCTGACCTGCACTGTCGCCCAGGCGGCGGAAGTGTCTCTGACCCTGCAGGAAGCCATTGTAACCGATGCAGGCGAAATCAAGGCTGTGCTGCACACCGCTGTGAACAAGAACCTGCAGGCCGCTGACTTTGAGGTGCTGCTGGATACCCAGGTGCTGCCTGTGCAGAGCGTTGAATCCTACGGCAAGACCGGCACCAGCTGGATCATCCTGCTGGACGAAGGCGCTGTGGGTGCAGGCGAGTCCGTGAAGGAACTGATGAACAAGCTGATCGACGTGGTGGCCATGACTGACGGCAACATGGCCATCATCAACACCAGCGCTACCGAGATCACGCTGAGTGAGGATCTGACTGCCCTGCGTGCGGTGATTGACTCCGACGTGGTGAAGTACAACCAGAACAAGAAGGATCTGAACGCTGCCATTGTCAGCGCGCTGAACTTCCTGGAGACCAACAACAGCGTGAAGACCCGCGCCAACCTGGTGGTCATTTCCAGCGGCAAGCGCACCGAAAATGGTCAGACCACCACCGATGCCAAGGTACAGGAAGCGCTGGCTGCGTCCAATGTGACCCTGTATGCCGTGGCTTACGACAACAAGACGCCCAGTGCTGATTTCAATGCACTGGCTCAGTCCAGCAAGGCTGGCGTGGCCGTGTCCCTGACCAAGACGACCGGCGACCGTGCCAAGGAAGCCGCAGCCGAAGCTTGCGGCGTGATCGAAGGCAATGAGAACCAGTTCTATGTGCTGACCATGCAGCCTGCTCAGACCGGCAAGACCCTGTCCGTGAAGCTGAACAGCGAGAATGCGTCCAAGACCGGCACCATTGATCTGACGGCCGAGCAGCAGAACACGCTGGATGCGATCCTGAATCCTGCCCCCGTGGAGACTGCTGCGCCTACGGCGGAGCCCACTGCTGAGCCTACGGCAACGCCCTTCCCCGGTCCTGTGGAACCCATTACCTGGACCATGGTCTACATCGGCGGCGGCGTGCTGGCCCTGATCCTGATCGTCACCATCATCCTGCTGGTGGTGAAGGGCAAGAAGAACAAGGCCGTGGTGGATGATGTGCCTGCTTCCGTGGATCCCGCGCTCGAGACGGATACTGTTCGTCCTCAGCCCGGCGTGGAAGCCTTTGAGCCCACCGTGCCCAATGTTGTGCCTGTCATGTCCGGTATTCGCGTGACGCTGTCCCAGGTTGGCCTGAACGAGCAGCAGGTTTACACCGCTGATATGCAGGACAGCCTGATCATCGGCCGTGACCCCAGCAAGGCCCGCATGATCGTGTGCCCCAATGATAAGAAGGTTTCCGGCGAACATCTGCGCCTGACTTATCAGGCCGGCGTGATGACTGCTCAGGACGTGAGCCGCAACGGCACCCTGGTCAACGGCGTTCGCATCACGGCTCCTACCGTGCTGCATGAGAACGATCGCATCACCATGGGCGTGACCACGCTGCTGATCACCTGGCAGCGCCTGTGATGCCATCAGGTATGAAAAAACCCGGACAGTCCATCCGGACTGTCCGGGTTTTTGTTGCAGCGGATTATTCGGTGGTCTCAGCGATGGCGGGCAGATAATCCTGCAGGGCATAGCCAACGGCGGGATCGAAGGGCTTGAGCTCGTAATCGGTATCGCGTTGAGCACGATTCATGGCAATTTGTGCGGCGTCTGCGTCGGTGATGAGAAGGGGCTGGTAGTTGTTGGTCTCGGCGTCGCCGGAAATGTGGGCGGGATACAGCTTCAGCTGCTGGCCGAGGTAGGTGCCGTCATCAGCGAAGGTCAGTTCAGCACGAACGACCATGGCCTCCAGGGCACGGACTTCCTTGTTGCCGCCAAAGCAGAAGTTGCCCAGCGAGTAGCATACCGTGCGGTTCTGATAGATGTTGAAGCCCATAACCACATGGGGGTGATGCATGATGACCAGATCAGCACCGTTGTCGATGGCCCACTTGGCGGCGTTCTCCTGCATGAGGGTGTGCTCGCGGCCATATTCAGTACCGGCGTGCAGGGTGTAGACGATCGCGTTTACGCCTTCTTCGTTTTTAAGGCGGGCCATCTCTTCCGCGGCCCATTTTTTGCGGCTGTTGAAGGCGGTGGAGTTCACGCCGAAAAACGCAATCTTTACGCCGTCCTTCTCAAAGATATACACGTCGCCGTTGCCGAAAGCGCCAAGACCGGCATTCTGTACGGTGGCAAGGGTGTCAGCGTAGCCCGGATTGCCGTAGTCCATGGTGTGGTTGTTGGCAATATTGCAGGCTTCCACACTGGCACAGGTCAGAATGTTGATGAAGTCCGTAGGGCCGCGGAACCGATAGGTCTTTTTGGTGTTCTCGTTCTTCTTGGAGTCGGACAGAACGCCTTCCAGATTGATCACGGTCAGATCGTCTTCGGCAAAGAAATCGCGCACATTGGCAAAGAAGTACTCATAGCCCTGATTGGCAGCCATGGTATCAAAAGAGTAGTCCTTGCTGCGCTTGCGTTCCTCGCTGCCCAGGGTGACGTCACCGGTAAAGGTAAGGGTGATGGTCTTATCCGCCAGGGCAGAGGCGGGGAGCAGGGTCATCAGGCACAGCATCAGGCACAGCATCAGGCACAGAAATCGGCGCATGAACATGACCTCCTGAAATAGAATCGTTATCTATTATACCAGGGTAGCAAGTTTTCGTTGACGGCCTTGCATGGATTATATGCTTATCTTTATTGCATGATGGTCAGCAGTATTCTGGCGGACATGCCTATTTTCGGCGGCGCGCTGTTTATGTGCGGCCAGGTTGCAACGGTGTTTATCACTACGTATTTCGGACCGGCAAAGGGATACCTGTCCAAGGCAGCCCGCGGCTGGCGGATTGCACTGCTGAGCGTGCTTCTGCTGATGAATCTGTGCCTGCTGGTGCTCTATCCCATTGCTTTTGACAGCCCGCGCATGTGGCTGTTGCTGGTGCTGGTGGTGCTGATGCTGGCTCGGGACGAGGGCTGCAGATGGCTTGTACAGCAGGAGCAGCAGGGAATGCTGACAGGCAGACGGATGTGGATTGCCATGACTGTGCTGCAGGGCAGTTTGCTGCTGGTGATGACCGGTACGCTTTTGTACAATGTGGGCGGCGTTCAGGCCTGGCAGATGCTGGGCGGCTACGCGCTGTGCAGCGCCATGGAGTGTTACGGCCTGCTTCGGGAACGGGAAAGCATCAGGCCGATTACTGCCGCCAAGGACGAGCAGGCGCAGCAGGCTGGTGATCGTTCCCGCAAGGCCAATGCCTACACGGCCTATGAAAACCTGGCAATGCTGATTGAGGCAGCACTCGTGATGACAATGGTGGTTCTGTACACGTTCTTGGCGGTTACGGCGGAGGATCTGCTGCGGTGTATGATCCTGGCAGTTGGCAGCATGCTGGTGTTCCGCGAACTGGCGGAACAGCTGCTGCGCTGGCGGGAAAAACGCAGGCTGATGGATCCTACCAATTTGCTGCTGCTGGGCCTGGTGCTGTGGATTTACGGTCTGACGCTGTTCAGTGATATGCTCAAGGAAGGCACTATGTCCATGAACCGTGTGTATGTGCATTTGGGTCTGTGTTCGGCGGGCGTGACGCTGTGCCTGACTTGCCTGAGCCGCATGGAGCCGGCCATGGTGCAGGTGATCAAGTTTGCATCAGCAGGGCAGGCCGCCGGCTACGATGACCTGCGTGCATCCCAGAAGCGGCTGGCTGTGCTGTTGGGTGAAATGCTGGCGTTGGCGGCGCTGACCGTTTTATGCTTTGTAACCGGCAAGGATCTGCCCCGGGATGCAGCACAGATTGCGGCACGTTTTCAGCCGGTGATGGTGGTGCCCGCGCTGCTGATTGTCATAGCGGCCGGGCTTGCAGTGCTGCGGTTTCCGCTGACGACCCGTTGGATGGACAAGCTGGGCCGTTTTCTTCGGCTGAAGGAGGCGGGCGGAGAGAATCCTGCGCTGGAGAAACAGCTGGAGTCGGTGGTGGTGAAGCCTCATCGCCAGCCCTTTGGTACCAGAATCCTGATCGCCTTGCTGCGGCCCTTCTTCCGGCATGAGCTGAAGGGGACGGAAAACATTGTGCCGGATGAAAACAACCCCATTGTGTTTTTGGGCAACCACGGCGAAATTTACGGCCCGGTGGTATGTATGCTGTATATTCCTGTGCCGATCCGGCCGTGGGTGATGAGCGAACTGAACATCCATAAGGATGAGGTCGCAGCTTATGTTTACAAGCACACCATCAGCAAAATAACCTGGCTGGGGCCGCTGCGCTGGCCGGTGGCAAAGATGATCGGCCCGGTGTCGGTGTGGTGCATGAATCAGCTGGAGAGCATCCCGGTATTCCGCAACAAGCCACGTGAGCTGATGAACACCTTCCGCACTTCTGTGGAGGCCATGCAGGCCGGCGATAATCTGCTGATCTTCCCGGAAAACCCCGATGCAGACAGAGAGCATCCCGGTTATGAGCATGAAAAAGGCGGTATGGGCGAGCTGTTCCGTGGTTTCGCCATGCTGGCACCGGTGTACTATAACCGTACGGGCAAGCGCTGCCGCTTTTTGCCGATGTATGCGCATAAGGGGCTGCGAACCATCAGCTTTGGTACAGAGATTGTGTATGATCCTGACAATGACCCCATGAAGGAGCGCGACCGCATTGTGGACGGAGCATACGGACAGATGCTGGGGATGGCTGCAAGGGAGGAAGCGCTGTATCAGCAAAGGCGCGCACACAATGCCAGGGATGCTGAAATGTAAGACTCGCGTTAACGGTAAATCAATGAAAAATCAACTGTTGATGCAAACAACAGTTGATTTTTGCGTTTTGGTGAAAGTGATACCGTTCTGCACAAATGATATTTGAAATAGTACTTTGTATTTTATCGAATGAGGCCTGTTTCGAATATGTGTATACTGAAAACATCAAGGAGCGAAGGGGCTGAAAACACATGAAAAATGTCGTTGCAAACGACCGTAGTTTACCCACAGCACGGCGGCGCTTTCCGTACATGAAGGAGAACCTGGAGCTGTACTCGCTGTTTCTGCCTGCAGCAGTGCTGATTTTCATCTTCTGCTACATTCCGCTGGGCGGATTGGTGATTGCCTTCCAAGACTATCTGGCGGGCAACCCCATGTTCGCGCTGTCAGGCGTGAAGTGGGTGTGGCTGAAGCACTTCCAGCGCTTTATCAAAAGCGTGTACTTTGAGCGGCTGATTGGCAACACGCTGCGCCTGAGCGTGCTGAACCTGGCCTTCGGCTTCACCATGCCCATTATCTTTGCACTTCTGCTCAATGAGGTGCGAAACCTGAAGTACAAGAAGTTTGTGCAGACGGCCAGCTACCTGCCTTACTTTATTTCCACCGTGGTTGCGGCGGGCATGATGATCTCCTTCCTGGAGATGGGCGGCGTAGTCAACTCTGTGCTGGGCGTACTGGGGATTCCTGCAAAGGAGTACATTGCCTACCCGGACTACTATCCCACCATTTACACCGTTACCAACGTGTGGAAGAACTTCGGCTTCTCCAGTATCCTGTACTTCTCCACCATCTCTTCCATTGACCCGGTGCTGTATGAGTCGGCACGCATGGACGGTGCCAACCGCTGGCAGCAGATGCGGCACATCACGCTGCCGGGCATCAAGTTTATCATTGCGGTGCAGCTGGTGCTGAAGATGGGCAGCATCCTGGAATCCAATACCGACCTGGCACTGCTGCTCTACCGTCCCTCCACCTACTCCATGGCGGACGTAATCGGCACCTATGTATATCGTGAAGGCATCCAGGGCGGCAAGTACAGCTATACCACGGCCATCGGCCTGTTCATGTCCGTGATCGGCTTTATCCTCACATACATTACCAACCGCATCAGCAACAAGCTGACAGGCTACGGCATGTGGTAAGGAGGAAAAGAAAATGACATCCGCATTCATCCCTGAGAAGCGCAACCGTATCCGCGAGGGAAGCAAGATAGCGGACGTAGTGATCTACGGTATTGCCGCGCTGTTCGCCATCATCTCGCTGTACCCGCTGTACTATGTGCTGATTCTCTCTCTGTCCTCGCCGGAGAATGCCATTACCATGCAGGTATTCTGGTGGCCCAAGGGATTCTATCTGGACGGCTACAAGCGCCTCCTGATGGATACCAAGCTGTGGATCGCCTATCGCAACACCATCTTCTATGCGCTGTCTACCATGGTGCTGATGCTGGTGTTCTGCTCCATGGCGGCGTACACCCTGTCCTCCAAGCACCTGAAGGGACGCAAATTCCTGAACTTCTATCTTCTGGTGCCTATGTACTTCAGCGGCGGCATCATTCCGCTGTTCCTGCTGGTTCTGAACCTGGGCATCTACGATACGCCCTGGGCCCTGATTCTCCCTGGCGCGTTCAATATCTGGTATATCATTTTGATCAAGTCCTACTTCGGCACTATACCGGAGTCGCTGCGCGAGGCTGCTCAGTTGGATGGCGCCAATAGCTACCGGATTCTGTGGAGTGTGTATCTGCCCACGGCCAAGCCGATTCTCGCTGTTGTAGCACTCTACACCATCATTGGCGTCTGGAACGGATGGTATCGCGCGTCCATCTTCCTTGCAGACAGCAACCTCCAGCCCCTGCAGCTTTACCTGCGCAAGGTGCTGGTTGAACAGAGCGTGGACCTGAGCCAGGAATTCCTGACGACCGAGGAGCTTCTGGCGGATCAGAAGGAGCGCCTGAGCAACAATCAGCTCAAGTACACCATCATTATTCTGTCCTCTCTGCCGATGCTGATCGCCTATCCCTACTTCCAGAAGTTCTTCGTCAAGGGTGTGATGATGGGCTCTCTGAAGGAGTAAAAGTCTTTCCTGTGAATCTGGAGCGCAAGTCGCTTCATGATAGAATCAAACAAAGGAGGTATCCCCATGAAAAAAGCTCTGATCTCTTTGATGCTGGTTGCCGCATTGCTGATGACCTGCATCCCGGCCGGCCTGGCGGAGAGCGAGCTGCGCCCCTTTACCGTGTACGGTACGGTGGCCAGTAACTTTACCCAGGAAGAGGCGCTGGCAACGCCCACCTATCAGGCACTGGCGGACATGTTTGCCGCCAAGGGCCTCAAGCTGGATGTGAACCTCATCGACTCCTCCCAGTATGTGACTGTGCTGCAGGCGACCATCGCCTCCGGCAGCCTGCCTGACTTCTTCTACACCAAAGGCCTGTCCAACGCCGACTGCGTGAACCTGATTGAAGCCGGCAAGGTCATGGCCATCGATGATGCGCTGCCTTACAGCGACGGTACCGCTGCTGCTGCGCTGGCTGAGGGCGGCTACTATCACATCTGCTATGACAAGGACGCCTACACCGACGGCAAGCTGTACTACCTGGGCAACGTGTCTTCTCTGCCCGGCGTGCAGGATGAGACCTTTGGTCTGAGCGGCACCACTGCCAACACCTACTGCATGAAGATCCGTCAGGACTGGCTGGACAAGCTGGGCCTGGAGATGCCCACCAACCTGGATGAGTACATCGACGTGCTGGTGGCCTTCCGTGAGCAGGACGCCAACGGCAACGGCATTGCCGACGAGCGCATGGTCATCCAGACCAACACCTGCAACAAGACCTTCGGCGGCTACTTCGATAACGGCGTGGCGGGTTGGTTCGGCCTGGCCAACTACATCTTCCAGCTCAACCGTGAGACTTGGGAAGCCGAAGTGCCCTTCCTGCAGGAGGGCTTCAAGGAGTACATTGAGTTCCTGAAGCGCTGCGTGGAGGCTGACGTTCTCTACCTGAGCGACAATGCTGGCAAGAACGATAAGAACCTCTCCACCCTGCTGGCCCAGAATGTCGTGTCCTCCTACTTCTACTACTCCAATACCGATTACTACATCGACGAGAACCAGATCTACACCGTCATGCCTGTGATGCAGGGTGTGGAAGGTATTGATCCTGTCATGGACGGCTGCCGCGGCTACAAGGCCTGGGACTACTGGGGATTCTCCTCTAAGGCTGATCCCAAGGATGTGGCGGCTTTCCTGGATGTAGTTACCAGCCTGGATTATTCCATCTGGTTCTCCTTCGGCACCGAGTTTGAGGTTGTGGAAGGCATCTACAACTACGTCGGCTCCACCAACAAGGACGAGTACACCGCTACCGGCCTGACCAAGGGCAGCAACCTGGGCAGCTTCGTTCCCCGTAACACCCTGACCACTCTGTACGCCAACTACAAGGGTGAGGCCCTGGTGTATGACAGCTACGACGCTTACCTGAACTCCATGTACTTCAACGAGATCATCAAGCCCACCTACAAGGACTACCAGGTGGACAACTTCGAGAAGTGGTGCGCTATGGCTTCCAAGCTGCAGCTGTACAACATGAACAACGACCTGAGCATGATCCTGCCCATGATGTCCGTGGAGGACGCGGATATCGTTGGTTTCTATCAGAACGACCTGTACACCTTCATGGACGAGCTGTTCAGCAACCTGATCTCTGGCAACTGGTCTCTGGATAACTACGACCAGTATGTGCAGCAGATGAACGACATGGGCCTGCAGGAGCTGGTGACTGTTTACCAGAACCTGTACAACAAGCTGCCCCACTGACGTGGGAAAACGGCAAAGGGGCTGCCTTTTTAAGGCAGCCCCTGAATGTGGTTTTATTCAGATGCATTAATACGCTCATGCTGGTGTTTCTGCTGGTATTCGCTGGGCGAATGTGAGGTAAAGCGGCGGAACACGGTGGAGAAATAATTGCTGCTGTTGAAGCCAAGCTGCATGGCGGTATCGGTAACCGTTATGCCCTGGGTTAGATAATCCTTGGCCAGCTCGATTTTTTCCCGGTTGATGTAATGCATGGGGGTTAGTCCCACTTCCGCGCGGAACTTGGCCTTGAAGCGGGAGAGGGAATAGCCGAAGTCGTTTGCCAGACCCTCCAGAGAGATTTCTTCGGTCAGGTGGCGGGCGATGTGACTGCATACCTCGGTGGCAAAGGGTGTGAGTACCGGCGTTTCCGAGCGGCTGACGATGTCGCACAACATGTGCAGGAAGGATACGATCTGTGCCTGTGCGCAGCAGCGCAGGTTGGGATCGCGAGTGGCCAGGTTGTGGAAAGCGCTGGCCATCAGCGTATTGATAACGCTGCCGCCGCGAAACACATGGCCCTGGATGGCATTCAGCCTGCTGATGAGGGCCCGGGTATGCTGGGAATCCAGTCCGAGGATCTTCCGGTAATCAATCAGGTTCAGCTGGAAGTAGTAGAACTCGGCGCGCAGCTGGGGCTCATTGCAGGAGGAATGGGGCACATTGGGCAGCGTCAGGAAGATTTGGTCGCCGGAGAGCTTGTAACGCTTGCCGTTGACATAAAAGACCTGCGTACCCTTGAGCATTACATGGATCTCCATGCAGTTGAGGTGAAAGTGATCCCGCAGCGGCGGGTCGTTTTCCTGACGGTTGCAATGGCCGAACGCACCCATGCAGGGAATCAGATGATCCTGCTCAGTAAGCCGCTGGTAGTCCTTGGTCCAGCGGGGACAGTCGTGCTGATTAACCGCGTGTATACTGCTTTGCATAGGGCTCGCCTCCTTGTTGACGTCTTTATTATACGACACACAGGGAGTGCGATGCAAGATGATGGGAGGAAACGGATTTGCAAAAAAGTATTGCCCTGTGGAATTATGGCGACGATCAGATTGCCAACGCCAGGGCATTCAAGCAACTGGGATTTGAAGCATTCAGTTTTCTGGGCAGGCTTTTTGATCTGCAGGGGCCCAAAGAGGACGAAGATACAGCCTGCTGCATGGCGGAGCTGCAGGGGATGATGACCATTCATCATCGCTTTCCAGATCCGACGAAGACGGAGAAAATTGCCGCTTTTATGCACAATATGGAGCATATCCGCCTTTGGCAGGAGCGCTATGGCAGACTCAACGGCCTAACCTTCGACTTCAATCATCCTCTGGAGCTGCTCTGCCCATTGCTTGGCGATGTGGTGAAAATGTTCCGGGGCAGCGGTGTGTTTCTGGCCTGCGAGGATCATCCGCTGAACGAACAGGAGATGGGGTACTTCGCCTCCCTTCTTACGCCGGAGGATGATTTCGGTCTGCTGATCGACTGCGGACATATGCACCTGCGTCATTGCCGGGCGGGAAAAAACAGCCCCCAGGATGTGCTGAATGCGATGCTGTCCCTCCCCCTGCCGCTGAAGGAGGTTCACCTCAGCGGCAACCACGGCGAACGGGACGAGCACCTTGCCCCGGAGGAGGGGACTTTCCCCATGGGTGCATTCATTCAGGGCCTCCATTCCCTTGGTTTCGACGGGCTATGTACCATTGAGCGCGTTCCGCGCAATGAAGAATATCAATCCAGTCTCCTCCGCTCTCAGCGGTCCATGGACTGGTTCCTCCGCCAATGCCAGACGCCGGTATCTACTATTTGATGATGGAAGGATACAATAAATATATGACAAGATTTGCTCCTTCGGTTGAAGCCCTGCGCCGCTATGACGGCTCCCGTCCTCTTATTGCTTCCCACAAGGGCCGCAACTGCGGTCTGGTGGCGGAAAGCACTCGCCGTGCTTTTAATCTCGCCCTGCGTGATGGCGCTGATATCATTGAGACCGACGTATCCCTCACGAAGGGCGGCGAGATGATCCTCATGCATGGCCCCAACCTGGACCGCTATACCGACCAGACCGGTCCCATCTGCGAAAGGACCATTGAGGAAATCCGTCTGATGCACAACCGTAGCTGCAATGGCTGTGTACCGGATCATCAGATTCTGGAGCTGCCGGACTTCCTGGGCCAGTACAAGGGCCAATGTCTCATCAACCTGGACCGTTGCTTCTTCTTCCTGCCTGAGGCATGGGCGCAGGTATGCCGTTACGGTATGGAGGATCAGGCGATCCTCAAGTCCGGCAAGAATCTGCCTGAGACTTTTGCATGGCTCCGCTCCGAGGGCTTCCGCCCCCAGTTCATGCCCATTGTGGATAATGATCCGGAGGCCCTGGCGTTTGTGCTGGAGACTGCTGCAGAAGCAAAGTACCCGGCTGTAGAGCTGGTCTTCGACTCGGACGAGGATCCCATGATCGCACCTGAGACCATCCGCCGTCTCCACGAGCTGGGCGTGAAGGTATGGGTGAATGCTCTGACGCTGGCCCGTCCCCTCTGCGGTGGTCACGACGATATTTGCTCCCTGTTTGACGATCCCGACAAGGGCTGGGGCTGGCTGTGCGACCATGGTGTTGATGTGATTCAGACGGACTTTGTTCATGAACTGAAAGAATATCTGGATGGGCGATTCGGCCCAAGGGAGTAAACCATGTTTTGCATCGACCATGACCTGCATCTGCATTCCACCCTGTCCAAATGCTGCCATGACCCGGCTATGACGCCCGAAAAGATCCTGGCGTGGGCAGAGAAGCAGGGGTACCGGACGCTCTGCCTGACCAATCATCTTTGGGATGGCGACGTGCCCGGAGCCTCGGCGTGGTACGCTTCCCAGGATATTCCTCATCTGAGAGAGGCTCTGCCCCTGCCTCAGGGAGAAAACCTGCGATTCTGTTTCGGATGCGAGGCTGAGTACTGCGGCGGAGACAAGCTGTCCCTGCGGCCGGAGCATTTTGACGGATTTGATTTCGTGGCCATCGCTGTCAATCACATGCACATGAAGGGCCTGACCAGGCCTGAGGGCGTGGACACCGCAGAAAAGATGGCAGAGCTCTTTACCAGCCGCATGGAGCAGCTGCTGAAGCTTCCTTTTACCTTCCGCAAGGTAGGTCTGGCACATCTGAACATTCATCATATGTTCCGAGAGGGAACTGCAGCGGACGTTCTTCGCCTCTGTGATAAAGAGCGGTGGAGCGCGATCTTCCGTGATGCGGCGGAGAAAGGCATTGGAATTGAACTGAACGCCTCTGCCTTCGCCAAAGCAGGAGAGAACATGACGGTGCATCTGGATTTCTTCCGGCTTGCCAAAAAGGCTGGGTGCCGCTTCTACTGCGCGTCGGATGCGCATAAACTGGATGCACTGGAGATTTCGTCCCTTCGTCCGGTGATTGACGCATTGGGCTTGACAGAACAGGATCGGTACGTTATTCTGTAAATATACTTTCACAAGGCGAGGTGCGCAGGATATGGCTTGGTGGGAAGCTGGACTCAGGCTTCTGCTTGCTGTTGTTGTCGGCTGCTCAATTGGTATTGAACGAGAACGAAAGAATCGTCCGGCAGGCATGCGAACCCATGTCCTTGTCTGCGTGGGCGCCGCGCTGATCGCCGTGATAGAAAGTATGAACGTGGCCTTTACCCAGAGCGTCAATCTGGCCAGTCCGGAAAGCGGCGTTGCTGTCAGTATGGGCCGAATGTCAGCACAGGTTATTAGCGGCGTGGGCTTTCTGGGCGCCGGCACCATCTTTGTGGCACAGAAGAAGATTGCCGGTCTGACCACTGCGGCTTCTCTGTGGTGCACGGCGTGCCTGGGTCTTGCAGCGGGCATGGGTTACTATGGATTGGCAGCTGCAGGCGGTGCGCTCGTCATTGTCACCCTGACGTTGATGCAGCGTGTGGTTCATGTCAACCAGATCAAGCACCTGGAGGTCAAGTTCATCCGCAGGGCGGCTACGCTGGCCTTTATCAATGCTTACTTTGAGGAAATGGGCGTAAAGGTGCTGGATGTCGACTTCCATGTGGAGAACAAGGGCAAGGACAAGGTCTACACGAACCTGTATACCATTGATCTGCCGGCGAAGACGGCCTACAAGGATATTGTCATCCGTTTGTCCGAGTACGAAAACATCGAGGGTATTCGTACCCGCAACGTGTAACAGAACTCCCCGGTGCACAATGCGCCGGGGAGTTTTCTTTGCGTTCCAAATGTGTTATACTATATCAGTTAGGCAAATTAAAACGCGAGAGGTGCGAGAATCATGGAGCAGCGTCAGAAGTGGGTCAGTGTGTGGGGCAATGCGGTCAGCGTGGCGGAAAACCGGCCTGAGCGCTATGCGAAGAACATTACCATCCGCTATCCTATTCGGATGCCCTTTGCGGGCGAAGCATTGCGGCTGACCTTTGACAATTACTGCGGTACCGAGCCGATTACCCTGAACAAAACCACACTGCTGCATCAGGGAAGGTTCTGTACGGTGACCTTTGGGGGAGAAAAAGCCGTGACCATCCCGGCGGGAGAGGCGGCTGTCAGCGATCCTGTGACGGTGGAGGTACAGGCGGAGGACGTTATCCAGATCAGTTTCTACCTGGCAGATTTCACACTGATGCGTTCGGTGGTGTTTACCTGCGGTCCGCTGTCACAAGGCCTGTATGCCAACGGTGATGAAACAGAAAATGCAGATATCAGCATTGAAACCTCCCGCAAGACGCAGCTGTTCTACTTCCTGAGCAACGTGTCCCTGCTGGCGGCGGAGGACAAGCATACCGTAATCTGCTATGGTGATTCCATTACCGCCCAGGATTGGCCGGATGACCTGGCCCTGCGCTGCCGGAACGAGGGCTTTAACCGGACGGCGATCATCCGCCGGGCTACCAGCGGTTCGCGCATTCTTCGGGAGTATCATTGCCTCACCTATGAGTCCTATGGCCTGAAGGGCAGTAATCGTTTCCATCATGAAATTCCCACCGACGGCGCTGATGCAGTTATCATCCAGCAGGGCATCAATGATATCATTCATCCTGTGGGTGAAACCGTGAACGTTTTTCGGCCTATGAGCGATCTGCCCACGACGGAGGAGCTCATCAACGGGCTGAAAACCTATATCGCTCAGGCCCGTGAGATGGGCTTGAGGGTATATGTGGGCACGCTGCTGCCCATGGGCGGATGGAGAACCGATGCTCCCTTCCGCCAGGAGATGCGCCACGCATACAATGACTTCATCCGAACGACGGATCTGATCGATGGATATATTGACTTTGACAAGGCCCTGCGGGACCCGGAACGCATCGACTGGTTCCTGCCAGCGTATGATTCCGGCGACCATCTGCATCCCAGCAAGGCGGGCTATCGCCGCATGGCCATGGAGGTTCCGGCAGAGCTGCTGAGATAATGGGAATTTGCGAAGTAGGCCAAGCTGGAACGAGCTTGCGTATTGGAAAAAACATGGCATAATATCAGCATACCGATGATGGAGGACAAGATATGGAACTGCTGAAAATGCTGCAGACCATCCGCAACCCTGTGCTGGATGTGATCCTGGGCGCGATTACTTATTTGGGCGACGAGACCATCCTGATGGTGCTGGGCATGGCTGTGTTGTGGTGCATGGACAAGAAGTGGGGGTATCGGCTGATGTTTATCAGCTTGGCCGGTACGGCGCTGAATCAGCTGCTGAAGGCCATCTTCCTGATTCCGCGCCCCTGGGTGCTGGATCCCGCCTTCGAGATTGTGGAATCTGCCAGGGCGGCCGCGACAGGATATTCCTTTCCCAGCGGCCATACCCAGACGGTGGCGACGGTGTTCGGCACAATTGCCTGCTGGACGAAAAAACGCTGGGCGCAGGTCATCTGCGTTGTGATCGTCCTGCTGGTAGGCTTCTCCCGGATGTACCTGGGTGTGCATACGCCGCTGGATGTGGGCGTTTCGTTGCTGACTGGCTTTGTGATGGTTGTCCTGCTGAACAGGCTGATGAGTCGGCATGATTCCAGCGATAAGGGCCGCGCAGGCCTGTGCATCGGGTTTGTGCTGTCGGCGCTGGCATTGCTGGCATATGTATTGTTTGCCCCCAAGCGCGAAGCCAATGTGGCGGAGTTCGACGCACAGGGCCTGAAGGCTGCCTGGACGCTGATGGGCGCCATGGCGGGCATGGTGCTGACCTGGTATGTGGATGCAAAGCATACGCACTTTGAAACAAAGGCAGTATGGTGGGCGCAGCTGATCAAGCTGACCGGGGGTCTTGCCCTGGTGATGGCGGTGCGCACGGGCGTAAAGCCTCTTTTCACGGCGCTGTGGGGCGATGCGATGTTCGCCCATGGCATCCGTTATTTTCTGATGGTGCTGGCGGGCGGCGTACTGTGGCCGATGACTTTCCGCTGGTTTTCCCGTTTGGACGGCAAGACCCTACCTGCAACTGAAAAGGCATAAACATGCGCCCTTGCTTCTGATGAAAAAGAAGCAGGGGCGTTTTGGCATGTCGGCACGCAGAACTGCGCTCGTACTTGTATCCATGACGTTAATATGCTATAATGCAGTCAGAAAAAAACAACCATCAGGGAGGAGCAGCCTCATGACGGAGTACAATATCCTTGATTACGGTGCGGTGGAAGGCGGCGTGGTGAACTGTGCTGCCGCTATTCAGAAGGCAGTTGATCTGGCGACGGGAAACGGCGGCGGCCGGGTCGTCATTCCTGCGGGCAGGTTCCTCAGCGGTACGGTGCTGCTCAAGAGCAATGTGGAGCTGCATCTGTCCACTGGTGCGGTGCTGCTGTCCAGCCTGGACGAGAAGGAGATCAGCGCCTTCCCCCATGATGATTCCTCCGATATGGATGGCTGGGACGGCGGTTTCTTCCTGGGCGCCAAGAATGCGGTGAACGTGACTATTTCCGGTCTGGGAGTGATTGACGGTCAGGGCGACAAGGTCTTCGATGACCTGAACGAGGACCATGATTTCCACGAGTGCCCCAAGTCCTGCGCAGTGTTCCGCCCCCGCATGATGCTGTTTGAGAATGTGACGAACTTTACCGTCCGTGATGTGACGCTGAAGGATGCGGCTTTCTGGACGCTGCACATGGCAGGCTGCAAGCATGTGCGTATCAGCGGCATCATGATTCTCAACGATGACCGCGGCGCCAATAACGACGGCATTGACCCGGACAGCTGCCAGGATGTGGTGATCTCCGACTGTATCATCTCCACCGGCGATGACGCCATTGTGCTCAAGGCCACCAAGCTGATGACCAAGCGCTATGGCCCCTGCGAGAACATCACCATCACCAACTGCGTGCTGCATTCCCGCGACTCTGCCCTGAAGATCGGTACCGAGACCTGGGGCGATGTGCGCAACGTGATTCTGTCTGACTGCGTGGTGCAGGATTGTTCCCGAGGCATCGGCGTGTGGGTGCGAGACGGCGGCACGGTGGAGAACATTCACATCCATCATCTGACAGGCGCTGTCCGCCGCTATGCCGACCGCTATGCCATTCCCGGCGCACCGGGCTGGTGGGGCAAAGGCGAGCCTGTGTTTGTGAACGCTACCCGCCGCAAGGGTCGTCCTGAGAGCTACCCCGGCAAGATCCGTAATGTGAGCTTTGATCACATCTATCTCAAGTGCGAAAGCTGCATCTTTGTAGCCGGCGAAGAAGACAGCATGATCGAGAACGTGCGTCTCAGCGATATCGACATTACGCTGGAAAAGCAGGGTACCCAGCCCGGCGGCCTGTTTGATGAGCAGCCCTCTGAGCGGCATATCTATCCCCACAAGATTCCCGGCATCTATGCCCGCAGCGTGGATGGCCTGCGCCTTCGCGACAGCCATGTGACCTTCGTGGGCGAGAATATGCCCTGGGACGGCACCCTCACCGAGCTGGAGAATTGCCGCCGTGCCCGCATCGAATGGGAGGAAGACTGATGGAGAACCGCGCTGTAAGTTACTATAACTTTACTGAGTCGAAGAAGCTTGGCCGTGTGGCTGGCACAGTACAACGGAATTTGCGCTATGTGTCTTTTGACGTTCTGCCTAAAACCCGCGCACAGGCGAAGAAGGTGCTGAGCGTCGCGCCTGATATCCCGCGTGGCGAGCTTTCCGCACAAAGCATCAAGTTCACCGGTGGTAAGAAGTACGAGGTTTACCAGGGGCCCGGCGTGGGCTATGGCCGTAGCGGGAATGGCAAGGCTTCTGTCAGCACTAACGACTGGATTCAGGTCTTCGGCAAGGAAGATGGCTGGATCATGATCCAGTATGACATCACCAGCGATCATATGCGCATTGGCTGGATTCGTGAAAGTGCACTGCCCAGCAATGCCCAGGTATCAACGCTGAATTTCTCTCCTACTGCAGCGTACACGACTCGCAGCGTCTCTGTGACGGACGACCCGCTGTTCAGCGAAAAGTCTGTACTGACTCTGCCGCAGGGCGCATGGGTTGAATGGCTCGCGACCATGGGCGAATGGGCCTACATCGAAAGCAGCACCGGCGACCTGATTCGTGGTTTTGTCCCCAAGAGCGCACTGACGTCGGATGTGGTGTTCCATCTGGAGAATCATCCTGATGCGAGTTTGCAGCGTTATCCTCTCAGGGGAACCCTGACAATCACCAACTCTGGCAGAATTACGCTTTCGATTACGACTGCATCCTGTACAGCGAACGGGCAATTGGCAGCTTCCTTCGCCCTCTACGATGTTACGACTGGTCGTAAGATCGTCACCGCTTCTCCGACTGCGTCTGGCTTCTATGGCCAGGGCAGTGCGGATTCCAGCGTGTATGATCTGTTGATCGTTCCCGTCGACGCTCAGGGGAATGAGGACCGTACCCAGGCGATCAGCATCCAGCGGTAACAGCAAATGAAAATCGGCCCCCCTTGTCTGACCAGGGGAGGCCGATCTTTTGTTAATGGATGATTTTCCTGATGCTGGCTGCAATCTTGACCAGCGTATCCAAGGTCATGTTCTCGCCAGTTAAAGAGAACCAGCGGTGGTCGTTCGTCCATGTGATAGTGGTCACATGGGCAGAACCGTCAAACGATTCGCTTTCAACCAGATGGGCAACAGTCCCGCCAATGTTGATGAAACGGGTGGTTGCATTTTCCGTGGAGACGCTTATGCTGTCGGACTCATCGTACTCGG
>JAFUOR010000146.1 GCA_017481825.1 Clostridia bacterium | reverse complement strand
CGTCTTCGCCATGTCCGATACGGTTGCCATGGGCGTGATCCGCGCGCTGCAGGATATGAACCTGCGCGTGCCTGATGACGTGAGCGTCGTGGGCTATGACGGCATCGAAATGAGCAAGTTCTTCATCCCCCGCATCACCACCGTTGAGCAGCCGGTGGACGCCATCGCCCGCGAAAGCGTCCACATGCTCATGGACATGCTGGAAAACGGCGCCGAACCAACGCATGTGGTGGTTGACGCACAGCTGAAAATCCGCGAATCTGTTCAATGATGAATGACGCCCTCCCCATCGGAGGGCATTTTTTTGTGCGCATATGACGTTTTCATTCGGTTCATATTATCCACAGAATGGATTACGAGGAGGTCTCGATGGATGAAGAAGCTGTTTGCGGTGCTGCTGTCACTGCTGATACTGGGCGGCTGCGCAGCCGACGATGCGCCTGCGCCGGAGCAGGAACCTGTATCCCTGCGGGTCTGGGTAGGCGACAATGCGGATGTACCGTGGATGGAGCGCGTCATTGCAGATTTCCAGGCGGCCAATCCGGAGCAGACATACAGTATCCAGATTGGCGTGCAGAACGAGGGCGACTGCGCCAAAGTGGTGCTCAGCGATATGGAGGCGGCAGCGGACGTCTTCACCTTCGCCGATGACCAGATGACCATGCTGCTCAAGGCAGGGGCGCTCATGCCTGTGGTAGAGGATGCGGATGCTGTGCGCAGCGCCAATACGCCGGAGTCCGTCAGCGCTGCGAGCGGAGCGGATGGTCAGCTCTACGCCTACCCGGCGACGGCAGACAACGGCTACTTTCTCTTCTATAATACCAATTACCTGAACGCAGAGGACGTTGCTACCTTCGAGGGCATGCTGGAGAAGGCGGCTGCCGCCAACAAGCGCGTTGCCTTCCCCATGTCCAACGGCTGGTATTTCTACTCATGGTTCAAGGGTGCAGGGCTTCAAATGGGCCTTGGCGTTGACGGCGTGACCAACGTCTGCAACTGGAATGCCACCGATACGCCCATCAAGGGCAGTGATGTGGTCACGGCGCTGCTGGACATCGCGGCGCACCCCGGCTTTGTGGAGGCGGACAGCGACGCCTTTATCGCGGGCATCAAGGATGGCAGCATCGTCGCCGGTGTTTCCGGTACATGGAATGCCTCCGTCGCCGCTGAAAGCTGGGGGGACAGCTACGCCGCGGCCAAGCTGCCCACCTACCGCGTGGCCGGTCAGGATGTGCAGATGGCCTCTTTCTCCGGCTTCAAGCTGGTGGGGGTGAATGCTTACTCCGACCATGTGGGCGATGCAATGGACTTCGCGCGCTTCATGACGGGCGAGGCAGCTCAGGTGCTGCGCTTTGAGCTGCGCCGCCAGGGGCCGTCAAACATCGCCGCGCTTTCCTCCCCTGCCGTACAGGCGGAACCCGCCATCGCCGCCATCGTGGCCCAGGCCCCCTATGCCACCGTGCAGCGCGTGGGCAGCAAATACTGGGATGCATCGGCTGCGCTGGGCAAGATCATCGTGAACGGCAACCCCGACAACATTGACGTGCAGACGCTGCTGGATCAGTGCGTCGCAGGTATTACAGCTTCTGCTGAACAATAAGGAGCAACCATGCTCAAAACCATTCAATCCACCTGGCGGGCCTTCCGGGATGGCGACCGATGGGTGAAGCTATCCGCGCTTGTGGCTGGCGCAAGCTGCTTCAGGCGGCGTCAATGGGGACGAGGCGCCGTGCTCTGCGTGATGCAGCTGATCTTCATCGCCGCCTTCGCCTTTGCCCTGCCCTATATTCTCAAGCTGCCGACGCTGGGCACCGTTCAGGCAGCCCGCATCTATGACCCCGTAACCCGCCGCAATGTCTGGAATGATTACGATCATTCCTTTCTCATCCTGCTTTTTGGCATCATTGGCTGCTGCATCCTGGTGCTGGGCCTTGCCTGGTGGATGCGCAATCTGCGCCGCGCCCGCGATGTGGAGCTGGCCGCGCAAAAAGGGCAGCGCCTGAGCACTTTCCGCGAGGATATCGCGGATCTGTTCGGCCATCAATTCCACCGCACGCTGCTGGCCCTCCCCTCCACCGGCGTCATCGCCTTCACCATCGTTCCATTGATCGTGATGATCGCCATCGCCTTCACCAACTATGACCGCAACCACCTTGTGCCGACGAACCTGTTCACCTGGGTGGGGGCGGATAACTTCGCCTCGCTCCTGCGCATGACGGCGGACAGCGCCTTTGGCTACGCCTTTCAGCGGGTACTGATCTGGACGCTTATCTGGGCGGTGCTGTCCACCTTTACGTGCTATTTCGGCGGCATCCTGATGGCGCTGCTCATCGGGCATCGGGATACGCGCGGCAAGGGCCTGTGGCGGCTGTGCTTCATGATTGCCATGGCGGTGCCGCAGTTTGTGTCGCTGTTGCTGGTGCGGAATTTCTTTGCGGATGTGGGCATCGTCAACACGCTGTGCAAGTCCATCGGCCTCACGGACTGGCTGCACAGCATCGGCGCCATCCCCACGGCCAATTACATCCCCTTTCTGACCCATCCTGCCTGGGCAAGGCCGATGATCATCCTGATCAATATCTGGGTCGGCGTGCCGTATCAGATGCTCATCGCCACCGGCGTGCTGATGAACATCCCCCACGAGCTGACCGAGGCGGCGCGCATCGACGGGGCGAATCCCTTCCAGATTTTCCGGCACATCACCATGCCTTATATGCTCTTTGTCACCGGGCCGTCGCTGGTCAACGCGGTGGTCTCCAACATCAACAACTTCAACGTGATCTGGCTGCTGAGCCGCGATGTGTATACCACCTCCGATCAGCTCATGGCCAGCGCCGGTGCAACGGAGGTCGATCTGCTGGTCACCTGGCTCTACCGGCTGACACAGGATCAGAGCAATTACAAGATGGCCTCTGCCATCGGTCTGCTGGTATTCATCGTCTGCGCCGTGCTGACGCTCATTGCATTCCGCCGTCTGACCGGCGCTGACAAGGAGGAGAGCTTTCAGTGAGGAAACGCCGCACCCTGCGCATCCTTTTGCGTCATGGTTTACTCCTGCTGCTCTCGGCGCTGTGGCTCACGCCGATTCTCTGGCTGGTGGTGACCTCCTTTGGCGCCGACAGCGGCCCCAACATCCGCAGCTTCTTCCCCTCCCGGTGGACAACCGCCCACTATGAGGCGCTGCTCCTGGGCGGCGATTCGGTGAGCCAGTTCCCCCAGTGGTTCCTCAATACGCTGATCGTCGCCATCTTTACCTGCATCATCTCCACCGCCTTTGTGCTCATGACGGCCTATGCCATGTCCTGCCTGCGCTTTCCCGGGCGGCGCACGATGATGAACGTCGCCATTATCCTGAACCTGTTTCCCGGCTTCCTGGCGCTCATCGCGGTGTACTTCATCCTCAAGGAGGTCGGGCTGACGAATTCCCTCACGGGGCTGGTAATCGTATACAGCGCGGGCTCCGGCATGGGATACCTGGTGGCGAAGGGATTCTTTGACACCATCAGCAAAAGCCTGCGGGAGGCTGCCTACCTGGAGGGCGCCAACGAGGCGACGGTCTTCTTCCGCATCATTCTGCCCCTGGCCAAACCCATCGTGGTGTACACGGTGATCAACGCCTTCCTCGTGCCCTGGATGGACTTCGTGTTCGCTTCCATCATCATGAACAGCGGCATCTCGGCAGAAAAAACCGTTGCTCTGGGACTGTTCACGATGGTGGATAAGGTTAACCGCAACCGGTATTTTGCCCAGTTCTGTGCCGGCGGCGTGATTGTGTCGATCCCCATATCGATCCTCTTTGTCATCATGCAGCGCTTCTATGTGGAGGGTATCACCGGCGGCGCCGTCAAGGGATGATGATTGCAAAATGATGGTTCTTCACAGAGAGTTAGTGAAAGCGGAGGTCTCCGACGGCCAGGGCTCATTAACATTCCTCGTCGCTTTCTCCTACGGCGAAGTCCCCACTGGGGACACGCTCCCACGGAATGCCCTGAACCCTGCAAGGGATTTCATCCATTGACCCTTCATGCAATGTAGTTGGATGTTTCCTTTGGTGCTGTGCGTACAAGGAATTACAACTTTCGCCCTCACTCGTCGGCCTCTTTTCCCTAACTATCCGTGAAGAGCCAAAATTATTTCCAGCCTCAGCAGGAATTTCCCGCTCCATGCAGAATAAATAAGGATAGCGAGGGTGGGAGTCCATCCCGCTATCTTTTGAACCGTTACCGGAAACGTTTCCATACCACATTCCGGCAAAATACCGACCTGAAAGGACGGATACGAATGCGCAAGAGCGGCATCCTGCTGCACATCTCCTCCCTCCCCGGCCCGGGCGGCATCGGCTCGCTGGGCAAGGAGGCCTACGCCTTTGCGGACTTCCTGAAAAAGAGCGGCATGTCCGTGTGGCAGGTTCTCCCCATGGGCCCCACGGGCTATGGCGAGAGCCCCTATCAGGCGTCCAGCGTGTATGCGGGCAATCCCATGCTGATCTCCATCGAAAAGCTGGCCGAAGAAGGCCTGCTGACCCTTGACCCTGCCGATGTTTACGTGCCCTCCCAGGAGGAACGCGTGGAATTCGAGGGCATGCGCGCCAGCAAGGAAAAGCTGCTGCGCCAGTGCTTTGAGCAGAGCGAGCAGAAGCTGCAAGCCGAGCTGCAGGCCTTCCTTGCCGAAAACGACTGGGCGGAGGACTTTGCCCTGTTCACCGCCGTGAAGCGTTCCTTCAACCAGGTGATGTGGACGCAGTGGCCCGATCGTGCCATCCGCATGCGCGAGCCCGAGGCGGTCAGGAAGTACCGCGCGGAGCTGGATGTGGAGGTGCGCTATCACATCTTCTGCCAGTACCTGTTCTTCCGCCAGTGGATGGCGCTCAAGGCTTACTGCAACGGCCTTGGCATCGAACTCTTTGGCGATATGCCCATCTACTGCGCCGAGGACAGCGCCGATACCTGGTGCAAACCCGAGGTCTTCCAGCTGGATGAGGATCGCGTCCCCGAGCGTGTGGCGGGCGTACCGCCGGATTGCTTCTCCGAGGACGGTCAGCTCTGGGGCAATCCCCTGTACAACTGGAACCGCCTCTTCTTCCATCAGTACGACTGGTGGGTGGATCGCATGCGCGCGATGAGCAGGATGTATGACATTGTCCGCGTCGATCATTTCATCGGCTTTGCCAACTACTACGCCATCCCCCACGGCGCGCCGACGGCCAGGATCGGCGAGTGGATCCCCGGCCCCGGCAAGAAGCTGTTCCGCGAATTGAAGAAGCAGCTGCCGGAGCTGAACATCATTGCCGAGGATCTGGGCGTGCAGAACGACCGCGTGCAGGAGCTGCTGCGCTTTGTGGGCTATCCCGGCATGAAGGTGGCGACCTTCGGCTTTGGCGGCGGCGGGGACGACGA
The DNA here is from genome assembly GCA_017481825.1 of Clostridia bacterium. Classification (GTDB taxonomy): domain Bacteria; phylum Bacillota; class Clostridia; order Christensenellales; family Aristaeellaceae; genus UBA11524. Next base: position 7,746 of record JAFUOR010000146.1, on the reverse strand, counting down.
TGCGAACCAGCACTTCCCCGGCAACTGGTCGGAGAATTACGTAGCCTACACCGGCACTCATGACAACGACACCACCATCGGCTGGCTGAATAGCATGGATGAGGCGACCATCGCTTCCGCCAGGAAGTATCTGGGCGATTTTGAAACCGCTGAGGAGGGTGTGGAACTCTTCATCCGGTGCGTACTGAACGGCCCCTGCGAAACCGCCATGGTGCCCATGCAGGATGTGCTGCACCTGGACGGCGGCAGCCGCATGAACCTTCCCGGCTCGACCGGCGGCAACTGGGCCTGGCGCATGAAGCCCGGCGCGGCCAATGACACGGTTGCGGCCCACCTCTACAGCCTGAATGTCCAGGCCAAGCGCGTGTAATCTGATATATTCAAGGAGGAATCTCCCGATGATGACTGCCAAGGAGCTGATCAAGCAGGCGGAAGCCCTGCTGCTGATGAATGACCATGTGACCCTGGAAGAGGCCAGCGCGACCCAGCTGCACAATGCCATCTCCGGCGCGGCGATGCAGTCCCTCGCCCCGGTCTGGGTGGAGAGCGAAAAGAAGCGCGAGGGCCAGCGCCAGGCCTACTACCTGTCCTCGGAGTACCTGATGGGGCGCATGGTGTACAACAACCTGTACTGCCTGGGCTATCTGGATGAGGTAAAGGCACTGCTGGCCGAGCGAGGCGTGGATATCACCGTGATGGAGGATATTGAAGACGATGCCTTTGGCAACGGCGGCCTGGGCCGCCTGGCGGCCTGCTTCCTGGACAGCGCCGTGACCACGGACGTCCCCCTGACCGGCTATGGCCTGCGCTACAAGTACGGCTTGTTTAAGCAGTCCTTCGAGGATGGCCGCCAGGTGGAGGCCCCCGACGACTGGGCGAAGTTCGGCGATCCGTGGAGCATCCGCCGTCTGGATAAGGCCGTCGTGGTCAAGATGAAGACCGGCGACGTCCACGCCGTACCCTACGACATGCCCATCATCGGCTATGGCGCCAACAACATCGGCACGCTGCGCCTGTGGCAGACCGAGCCCATCAAGGCCGTTGATTTCTTCCAGTTCAACGAGCAGCATTACGAGCAGGCCGCCGCTGACCGCAACCGCGCGGAGGATATCGTCAAGTTCCTTTACCCCAACGACAGCCGCCGCGAGGGCAAGCAGATGCGCATCAAGCAGCAGTACGTGCTGGTGAGCGCGTCCCTGCAGGATATGGTGCGATCCTACAAGGAGCGCCACGGCGACGATTACGCCTGGTTTGCCGCTGAGCATGCCGTGCAGCTCAATGATACCCATCCGGTCATGGCCATCCCCGAGCTCATCCGACTGCTGATGGAGGATGATTTCACCTTTGAGGCCGCCTTCCAGATTGCCCGCGACACCTTCGCCTACACCAACCACACCGTGATGCAGGAGGCGCTGGAGAAGTGGGACGTCGATCTGATGAACAGCGTCTGCCCGGAGATCGTCGAGATCATCCGCATGATCGACAAGAAGTTCAAGGCGGAAATGGCCGCAGCCGGGCACGAGGTCAAGTACACCCGCTGCATCATCTGGGATAACCAGATTCACATGGCGCAGCTGGCCGTGTATGCCTCCTATGCCACCAACGGCGTGGCTGCCATCCACTCGGAGATTCTCAAAAATGACGTCTTTGCCGACTGGTATGAGCTCTACCCCGAACGTTTCCAGAACAAGACCAACGGCATCACCCAGCGCCGCTGGCTGGGCCTGTGCAACCCCGAGCTGGTGAAGCTGATCTGCGGCAGGATCGGCAATGGCTTCCTGACCGATCTGTACCAGCTGGAGAACCTCAAGCCCTTGATCGACGACGATCTGGCCCGCGATTTCATCGCCGTGAAGCATGAAAAGAAGGTGCAGCTGGCCCGCGAGATCGAACTGCGTGAGGGCGTGAAGCTTGATCCGAACATGATCTTCGACATCCAGGTCAAGCGCCTGCACGAGTATAAGCGCCAGTTCATGAACGCGCTGTCCATCCTGAACATCTACTACAAGCTCAAGGACGGCAGCCTGACCGACTTCACCCCCACCGCCTTCATCTTCGGCGCCAAGGCTGCGGCTGGCTATGCCCGCGCCAAGGCGGTCATCCACCTGATCAACATGATCGCCGATATCGTCAACAACGATCCTGAGACGAACCACCTGCTCAAGGTCGTGTTCGTACAGAACTACAACTGCTCCTGGGCGGAGAAGATCATTCCCGCGGCGGACGTGTCCGAGCAGATCTCCCCTGCCGGCACCGAGGCCAGCGGCACCGGCAACATGAAGCTGATGCTCAATGGCGCGGTGACCCTTGGCACCTTTGACGGCGCCAATGTCGAGATCGTCGAGCAGGCGGGCCGTGAGAACAACTATATCTTCGGCGCAACGGTGGATGAGATCAATGCCCTCAAACCCGTCTACGACCCCCGCGCCATCTACAAGGCGGATGCGGATATCGCCCGCGTGCTGGATGCGCTGGTGAACGGCACCTTCCCCGATGAGGACGGCGCGCTCAAGGAACTGGTCTCCTCCCTGCTGGTGGGCGCCTCCTGGCATCAGCCGGATCATTACTTCCTGCTGCACGACTTCAACTCCTACATGGAGGCAAAGCTCCGCTGCAACCGCGATTACCGTGACAGCATCGCCTTTGCGAAGAAGTGCCTGTACAATGTGGCCAGCGCCGGCAAGTTCTCCTCTGACCGCACCATCCGGCAGTATGCGGACGAAATCTGGCATGTGTAATTGATGGATTTTCCAGCTGCGGCTTCCCGTTTTTTTGGGAGAGGCCGCAGCTTTTTTTGAATTTCAACGCTCTGCCATCCGCCATCCCTTGCATCCAGGCCTGTTTTCCTGTATAATATACATACCATTACATCAGGAGATGACGCCCATGTCCGCCATCCGTGAACATATCCTCCCCAACGGCATGACCATCCTCTGCTGGCATCAGCCGCATCTGCATGGTCTGGAATTCGGCCTGTACCTCAAAGGCGGGCCACTCTATGAAACCGAAGACGTGCAGGGCGTGTGCCACCTGATCGAGCACCTGTGCTTCCGCAACCTCGGCGGATTGCATCACGACGCCCTCCAGCAGTCCCTTAACCGCTTTGGCTCCGAGCTGCGCGGGGCCACCTATCCGGAGGCCATCGTGTTCCGCCTGATGGCCCTGCCGCGCTTTTTTGACGGCATGCTGGAGATCTTTACGCGCTTCTTCGCCGATACCCCCTGGACGCCAGCGGAGATCGGCAAGGAAAAGCAGGTCGTGCTGCGCCAGATTGAGCAGGAGGAAGCGGACTTTGAGGAAGCCGTCGATCAGGCCTGGCGGCAGACGCTGAACGGCGTATTCCCTGTGATGGGCACCGCCCAGAGCCTTGAAGCGCTGGATGAGGACACTATCCACAACTGGCGACGGCTGATCTTCCAGCCCTGCAATGCTTGCCTGGTCATCGCCGGCAACTTCTCCAATGGCATGGAGGCCGCCGCCGTAGAGGCCTTTTCCGAGCTGCACAACTACACCAACGAGGCGCCCTTTGAGCAGCCCCTTCCCCTTGGTTTCTGCATGCGCGATGAATCCTCCGATACCGTTTCTGACGAGGAGGACGGACAGGCAGAGGTGCACATCGCCTTTGATATCGACGAGGAGAGCGTCTATCCGCTGCTGGCCGAGGTGCTCAGCGCCATCACGGGCGGCAACTGCGACAGCCTGCTTTTCCAGGCCCTGCGCGAGGATGAGGCGCTGGTGGCGGAGATTGAATCCTATATCCAGGAGATGGGTGCATTCCACCGCCTGGTCATTCGTTACAGCGTCCGTCAGGAGCGGCTGGTCGAGAGCCTGTGCAAGGTCTTTATGTACCTGCACCGGCTGCGGATGTACGTCCGCCCCATCCGCCTCAATGCTGTGCGCACCCAGTTCACCGCCAACAATGCCCTGCTGACGGACAGCGTATCGGAGCTCTGCGAGCTTGCCGGCTGGGCCTGGGTGGCGGGCGATGCCTCCCGTGCCGACCTGGACGCCAAGGCCCGCGTGTTCTCCGACCTCACCGCCGAGGAGCTGCTGGACGCTGCCCAGACCATCTTCCGCCCCGAAAACCTGTGCATCTCCATCCAGCGCGACCCGAATATCGTCATGGGCGACCTTGCTCCCCTGCTGCGCGAGCTGCGTCAGATGCTGTGATTTTCCGCCTTCTCCGTCCCGGTGGCGGGGAAGGCATTCTCTATGATGCCGAAAGGATTGTCTATGTCCGCTGATGTTTACGAGGTTCTGTCGCTGGCCATGCGGTACTGGTTCGCCTTTCTGGGCGTGGTGATCGTATGGCGGGCATTTTCGTGGCTGCGGAAGGACCGCCGCCTCAAGCACAAGCGGCTGCGCCAGCTGCCCGACGCGGGCACCATCGGCGAGCTGGTGGTCATGGCCGGTTCCCGCGAATTGCCGGAGGGCTCCGTCATCCCCGTGCCCCACGAGGGCGTGTTGGGCTTTGTGCGCGCCAACGACATGGTGGTGCCGGTGCAGGGTGTTGCCAGGCAGCACCTTGATTTCTCCTTCCGGGATGGCCATGGGCTATACATCTATCCCCGCCGCGGCTGTCCCTGCACGGTGGATGGCGTTGACCTCACCTCCCGCAAGCTGAGCCGCGCCTACCCCATGCAGCATGGCTCCTATCTGACCATCGGCGAGGCGACGCTGCGGCTGCGCGTGTTTGCAGGCCTTGATGTGCAGCAGCTTGCCGATTACATGCCTGAGGATCCCTATCCCGCCTACGAGGACGAGCCCTATCAGGAGGACGAGCCCTTTGAGGATATCGAGCCCCAGGACTGCATGCCCCATCAGGGCGTTCCAGTCATGCCGCAGCAGCCTTACCAGCCGCCGCTTCACAATCCCTATGCGCCGCACCAGGGTATCCCTCAGCCGCAGCAGCCCTATTGGCAGATGAATCCCAATGATTGGAGGCAGCCGGATGACCAATAAAGACCTGGGCCGCCCGCTGTCCCGGGCGGTGACGCTTTTCTATTTCAGCGCCTTTCTGCTGCTCTTCCTGCGGGATTTCCAGTGGCAGGGGCTGGCACTGGCCTTTGCTGTGCCGATGCTCAATGTGCTCACCACGGCGCTGCTGCCCCGACTGTTCCCATCGGACAAGCTCCTGCTTTCCCTGACGAACTTTCTGTGCGCGCTGGGCGTGCTTGTGCTGTATGACACCAATCCCATCTATGCCTATTCGCAGGCCACCTACTACTTTGTTGGCCTGATCGCCATGGTGGTCTGCATCTACATCGTGCGGCTGATCCGCTCCTTCCGCATGCTGGTGTGGCCGATGATGGCCATCAGCGCTGCGTTGCTCCTCCTGCCGCTGCTCATCGGCGAGGAGACCTATGGCGCCAACAACTGGTTTTACGTCGGCGGCATATCCGTGCAGCCCAGCGAGATCGTCAAGCTGGTGCTGGTCATCGTAATCGCGCGCTTCATGGCAGACCGGCGGATGCTGCCCTGGCTGGCGTTTTCCGTTGGCTGCCTGGGCATCCTGATGCTGCAGAAGGATCTGGGCACGGCGCTGCTCTACTATGGCACAACGCTGCTTGTCTATTACGCTTCCTCCGGCAATCTTTTCATCACGGGCATCGGCGTGGCAGGCGGCGCAGGCGCAGCATTTCTGGGCTACCGGATGTTTGCCCACGTCAAGCGCCGCGTGGCCATCTGGCAAAACCCCTGGTCGGATTATGACAATGCGGGCTACCAGCTCATTCAGGGGCTGATGGCCATTGCCAGCGGCGGGCTCTTCGGCGTCGGGCTGGGCATCGGCTCGCCCAGAACCATCCCCGTCTACCACACGGACTTCATCTTTGCCGTCATCTGCGAGCAGTTCGGCCTCATCTTCGGCCTGTGCGTGCTGCTGATGTACGTTGCGCTGATCTGGCGCGGCGCTACCACCGCGATGGCGGCGCGCACCTCCTTCCACGGCCTGCTGGCCATGGGCTGCACGGTGCTGCTGGGGCTGCAGACCTTCGTCATCATCGGCGGCGTGCTCAAGCTCATTCCACTGACGGGCGTCACCATGCCCTTCGTATCCTACGGCGGAACATCGCTGGTATCCAGCCTGTGCCTGGTGGGACTATTGCAGGGCGTGGCCAGCCTGAATGAGGATGATCTGCGTGAGGACACCCGCCTGGCCAATTACGAGGGATAATCTTCAATCAAACATGCACAAGCTGACCGCCTGATGCACATGGCGGTCAGCTTTTTTGCGCCCTTGTGCAATGGCCGGTGCAGATTTAACCGATTTTCGCCGCGTGCATACCCTGTTGATGACGGCAGGGCCTCGTCATTCCGCCCTGTCTGGAAAGGAAGTGAACCATGCCCAGTCAAGCATACCTCCATGTCGAGGGCGTGTCGAAGCAGTTCGGCAACGGGGATGATGCAGTCGCGGCCATCAAAAACGTCAGCTTCGACCTTGAAGAAGGCCGCTTCCTCTCCATCCTCGGCCCCAGCGGCTGCGGCAAATCAACCCTGTTCAATATCATCGCAGGCCTTCTTAAACCGGACGAGGGCACTGTGACGCTGCGCGGCCAATCTATGATCATGAACCCCGGTATGACGGGCTACATGCTGCAAAAGGATCTCCTCCTGCCCTGGCGCTCCATTGCAGACAACATCACGCTTTCCCAAACGCTGCGCGGCGTTTCCCGCAGGAAGGCCCTGCAAAACGCACGCCCGGATGCTGCGGCCTGCGGGCTGGAATCCATGCTGCGCCGCCGTCCTGACGAGCTATCCGGCGGCCAAAGGCAAAGGGCGGCGCTGGTGCGCACCCTGCAAACCGGCAAGCCGCTGCTGCTGCTTGACGAGCCCTTCGGCGCGCTGGACGCCATCACCCGGCTGCATTTGCAGGAGCTGCTCACCGACATCTGCATGCAAAAGAACAAAACCGTGCTCTTTGTAACCCACGATGTGGACGAGGCGCTGCTGCTTTCGGACGAAATACTGATCATGGGCGTACAGCCGGGACGGATCATCCGGCATTATCACCTGCCGCAGCCAAAGCCGCGCACCGTCGAATCCCTTGCAATACCGGAGCTGATCGCCATCAAGGGCGAAATCCTGCACCTGCTGGACGAGGAGGTGAAGCGCCATGGCGAGCCGGCATAAAACCAGCACGCTCATCAACGCCTGGCGCTGGGGGCTGCTGCTGGCCCTGATCCTGCTTTGGGAAGCCGGAGCGAGGCTGGGCTGGATTGACGCCTTCTTTTTCTCCAGCCCGACGGAAATATGGCAGACGGCGGTGATCAAGTGGCAAAACGGCGCGCTCCTGCGGGACATTATCTACACGGGGGCATCGACGCTCCTGGGCTTCCTGCTGGGCACCACGATTGGCTCGGCGGCCGGGCTGCTGTTCTGGTTCTCCCGCCCCGTGGCGATGGTGGCTGAACCCTGGCTGATCGTCCTGAACGCCCTTCCCAAGCTGGCCCTTGCACCCGTGCTGGTCATCTGGTTTGGCATCGGCTTTTCCTCCAAGGTCGTCTTGGCCTTCCTGATGACCGTGGTGGTCTCCGCCATGTCAGCCCACAACGGTGTGGCATCGGTGGATCCCGCGCTGGAGACGCTCATGGTTTCCCTGGGGGCTAAAAGGCGGCAGATCTTCACCCGCCTCGTGGTGCCCACCGCCATGCCCTCCATCATCACCGGGCTGCGGGTGAACATCGCCCTGGCCATGGCGGGCTCCATCGTCGGTGAATTCATTGCATCAGACCGGGGCCTGGGGCG
>JAFUOR010000145.1 GCA_017481825.1 Clostridia bacterium | reverse complement strand
GGCGTTGGCGATACCATCAAGGTGATGGAGACCCGTCCGCTTTCCAAGGACAAGCGCTGGCGCCTGGTCGAGATCATCGAGAAGGCGAAGTAAGCCGTCTGTCATGTAAGGAGGAAAAACCCTATGATTCAGCCGCAAACCCGGCTTAAGGTCGCCGATAACTCCGGCGCCAAGGAAATCATGTGCATCCGTGTGCTGGGCGGTTCTTTCCGGCGTGACGGTTCCATCGGTGACATCATCGTGGCCAGCGTCAAGACCGCAACCCCCGGCGGCACTGTGAAGAAGGGCGACGTCGTCAAGGCGGTTATCGTCCGTATGCGCAAGAACAAGCGTCGCCCCGACGGCTCTTACATCAAGTTTGACGATAACGCTGCCGTTATCATCAACGATGCCAAGATGCCCCGCGGCACCCGTATCTTTGGACCCGTTGCCCGCGAGCTGCGTGAGAAGGACTTCATGAAGATCGTCTCTCTGGCTCCCGAAGTGCTGTAAGAGGAGGCGGAAGAGATGCACGTTCGTAAGAATGACCTGGTGATGGTTATCACCGGTAAGGACAAGGGCACGAAGGGCAAGATCACCGCTGCGTTCCCCAAGACCGGCAAGGTCATCGTTGAGGGTGTCAACATGGTGACTCGTCACCAGAAGGCCCGCAACGCCATGCAGCCCGGCGGCATCGTGAAGAAGGAAGCTGCCATTGATGCTTCCAACGTGATGCTGATCTGCTCCAAGTGCAACAAGCCCGTCCGCGTCGCCCACAAGGTTACTGTGACCACCGACGCGAATGGCAAGAGCAAGCGCACCATGACCCGCGTGTGCAAGAAGTGCTCTGCCGAAATCTGAGAAGGAGGAAAAGTCTGATGGCTACCCGTATCAAGGAAAAGTATCTGGCCGAGGCTGTTCCTGCTCTTCAGCAGAAGTTCGGCTACAAGAATGTCATGGAGATCCCCAAGCTCGATAAGATCGTGATCAACATGGGCCTGGGCGACCTGAAGGACAACACCAAGGCTTTCGAGATGGCGATCAACGAGCTGACCGCGATTGCCGGTCAGAAGCCCATGGTCACCAAGGCCAAGAAGTCCATCGCGAACTTCAAGCTCCGTGAGGGCCAGAACATCGGCGCCAAGGTCACCCTGCGCGGCGTCCGTATGGAAGAGTTCATGGACAAGCTGGTCAACATCGCTCTGCCCCGCGTCCGCGACTTCCGCGGCGTGTCCGACAAGGCCTTCGATGGCCGCGGCAACTACGCGCTGGGCATCCGTGAGCAGCTGCTGTTCCCCGAAATCGAGTACGACAAGGTCGAGAACATTCGCGGCATGGAGATGATCTTCGTCACCACTGCGAAGACCGACGAGGAGTGCAAGGAGCTGCTGCGTCTGCTGGGCATGCCCTTCGCGCAGGCGTAATAAGGAGGAGAACATCAAATGGCTAAGACGAGTATGAAGCTCAAGCAGGCGAGGACGCCCAAGTTCTCCACCCGCGCTTACACCCGCTGCCGTCTGTGCGGCCGTCCCCACTCTGTCCTGCGCAAGTACGGCGTGTGCCGTATCTGCTTCCGTGAGCTTGCCTACAAGGGCGAGATCCCGGGCGTGCGCAAGGCCAGCTGGTAATCGGGGAGACAAACGGAAGGAGGTACCATCATGGTTGTGAATGATCCCATCGCCGATATGCTCACCCGAATCCGCAACGCGCAGATCGCCAAGCACGAGTCTGTGACGCTGCCCGCCAGCAACACCAAGAAGGCCATCGCCAAGATCCTTCTGGCTGAAGGCTATGTGAAGTCCGTGGACTACATTGACGACGGCCTGCAGGGCGAGATCAAGGTGACTCTGAAGTATATCAACGGCAAGACCCCCGTTATCGCGGGTCTGAAGCGTATCAGCAAGCCCGGCCTGCGCGTGTATGCGCGCTGCGAGGAGCTGCCCAAGGTTCTGGGCGGCCTGGGCATCGCCATCATCAGCACCAGCAAGGGTCTGATGACTGACAAGGAAGCACGTAAGAACGCCATCGGCGGCGAAGTGCTGGCCTACATCTGGTAAGACCGACACGCGTAATGGAGGTGTGATTCAATGTCTCGTATCGGAAGACTTCCGATCACTGTTCCCGCGGGCGTGACGGTCACTGTGGATAGCGACAACCTGGTCACGGTCAAGGGCCCCAAGGGCACCCTGTCCCAGCAGGTGAACCCCGCTATCACCGTCAATCAGGAGGGCAACATCATTACCCTCACTCGCCCCACCGATTCCAAGCCCCACCGTGCCATGCACGGTCTGTACCGCACGCTGGTGAACAACATGGTCGTCGGCGTGTCCACGGGCTTCTCCAAGACTCTGGAGCTGGTCGGCACCGGTTATCGTACCGAGTGCAAGGACGGCAAGAACCTGACCATCAAGATCGGCTTCTCCCACGATGTGATTCGTGTGGCTCCCGAGAATGTGACCTTCGAGACCCCCAACCAGACGACCATCATCGTCAAGGGTATCGACACGCAGGTCGTTGGTAACCTTGCTGCTGACATCCGCGCCATCCGCAAGCCCGAACCCTACCATGGCAAGGGCATCAAGTATGCTGATGAGCATGTCCGCCGCAAGGAAGGCAAGACCGGTAAGAAGTAAGAAAGGGAGTGACTGCAAATGTTCAAGAAGCGTGACCGTAATGAGATTCGCGTGATCCGTCATGCGCGCGTCCGCAAGAAGATCAGCGGCACCCCCGAAATGCCGCGTCTGTCCGTGTACCGCAGCCTTAAGCACATCCAGGCTCAGCTGATCGACGACGTCGCCGGCAAGACCCTGGTGTCCGCCTCCACCATGGAGAAGGGCATTCAGGATCAGCTGAACGAGCTGGACAAGAAGGGCGCTGCTAAGCTGGTGGGTAAGCTCATCGGCGAGCGTGCGCTGGAAGCGGGCATCAAGACCGTCGTGTTCGACCGCGGTGGCTATGTCTACACTGGCCGCGTTGCCGAGGTCGCCAACGGCGCCCGTGAAGCGGGTCTGGATTTCTAAGAAGGAGGTAGCAACGGAAATGCAACGCTACGAACAGGCAAGCGAATTCAAGGATCGCCTGGTTGCCGTCAACCGTGTCTCCAAGACCGTTAAGGGCGGCCGCAACATGCGGTTCTCTGCGCTGGTCGTTGTGGGCGACGAGAATGGCCGCGTCGGTGCCGGTATGGGCAAGGCTGCGGAAATTCCCGAGGCGATCCGCAAGGCTAACGAGGATGCCAAGAAGCACCTGGTGAACGTGCCCCTCAACGGCACCACCATTCCCCATGACACCGTGGGCTACTACTCCACCGCCAAGGCGGTGCTGCTGCCCGCTCCCGAAGGTACCGGTGTTATCGCCGGCGGCGCGGCCCGTGCTGTGCTGGAGCTGGCTGGCGTGAAGGACATCCGCACCAAGTCCTTCGGCACCAACAACCCCATCAACATGGTCAAGGCCACCCTGGAGGCCCTCAAGCAGCTGCGCAGCGCTGAGGAAGTCGCCAAGATGCGCGGCAAGACCGTGGAAGAGCTGCTGGGCTAAGGAGGTAAGAGAAGATGTTGAAGGTTACTCTCATCAAGTCTCCCATCGCCTCCCTGCCCAAGCACAAGGCGACTGTGGCTGCTCTGGGTCTGCGTAAGGTTGGTCAGACTGTGACCAAGCCCGATAATGCCTGCATCCGCGGCCAGATCTTCGCTGTGAAGCACATGGTGAAGGTCGAAGAAGTCAACGAGTAAAGGAGGAAACCCCGAATGAAACTGCACGAGCTGCATCCCGCCGAGGATTCCACCACTACGGCCAAGCGTGTTGGCCGTGGCGTTGGCTCCGGTCTGGGCAAGACCTCCGGCAAGGGTCACAAGGGTGCCAAGGCCCGCTCCGGCGGCGGCAAGCGCCCCGGCTTTGAGGGCGGCCAGATGCCCCTGTATCGTCGTGTGCCCAAGAAGGGCTTCACCAATATCTTTGGTACCGATTACGAGTGTGTGAACGTTGAGGCTCTGGAGGTCTTCGAGAACGGCGCTGTCGTGACCGAGGAAATCCTGCTGGACGCCGGCATCATCCACAACTCCAAGGACGGCCTGAAGATCCTGGGCAACGGCGAACTGACCAAGAAGCTGACCGTGAAGGCTGCTAAGTTCACTGCTTCCGCGAAGGAGAAGATTGAGGCCGTTGGCGGCACTGCCGAGGTGATCTGACATGCTTGAGACGATTCGCAAGCTGTGGAAGATCGAAGACCTGCGTAAGAAGATCATCTTCACTTTCGCTATGCTGGTGCTGTACCGTCTGGTCGGCGCGATCCCCGCTCCGGGTATCGACGTGGCGACCGTCATGGGCAGCGACTCCAGTTCTCTCCCCCTGCTTGATCTGATGAACATGATGACCGGTGGCGCGCTGTCCCAGATGACCATTATGGCCATGGGCATCTCCCCCTACATCAACTCGTCCATCATCATGCAGCTCCTGTGCATTGCGATCCCTGCTCTGGAGCGCATGCAGCAGGAGGAGGGTGGCCGCGAGAAGATTTCCCGCATCACCCGCTACGTGACCGTCGTGCTGGCTCTGATCCAGGCCATTGGTCTGTCCAATGGTATGGGCTATGCCAAGGACGGCCTGTGGAACAACATCCTCATCGGCGTCTCCATGGCTGGCGGCTCTGCTCTGGCCATGTGGATCGGTGAGCGCATTACCGACAAGGGCATCGGCAACGGTATGTCCCTGCTGATCTTCGCCGGTATTGTGTCCAACCTGTTCAACGGTATCGTCTCCGGCTTCCGCTCCGCCGGCACTTTCTCCGGTGTGGTGGGCGCCGTGGTGATCCTGCTCGTCACCGTGATCATGACCGTGATTGTCACCTTCATCGATCTGGGCGAGCGCCGTATTCCGCTGCAGATTGCCAAGCAGGTCAAGGGCCGTCGCGTGTACGGTGGCCAGAACACCCACATGACCCTGAAGGTCATCTCCGTGGGCGTGCTGCCGCTGATCTTCGCTTACAGCTTCCTGGCCTTCCCCGGCACCATCGCGCAGCTGGTCGATCCCGACGCTTCCGGCTGGTTCACCCAGTTCTGCCAGACCTGGCTGTCCAACGGCCACTGGTTCTACATGATCGTGTCCGGTCTGCTGATTGTCGGCTTCACCTTCTTCTATTCGTCCATCAGCTTTGATCCGAAGAAGCAGGCTGAGCAGCTGATTCAGCAGGGCGCGACCATCCCCGGTCAGCGCGGCAAGAACATCGAGGCTTACCTCAAGCGCACCACGAACCGCCTCAACCTGTTTGCGGCTCTGTTCCTGGCTGTGCTGGCTGCCGTGCCCACCCTGATGCTGTCCGGTCTGAATCTGCAGGTGCCCTTTGCGGCTTCCTCTATCCTGATCGGCGTGAGCGTCACGCTGGAGACTGTCCGTACGATCCAGGGCGAGATGGCCATCCGCGGCATCGAGACCGACAAGGACAACGGTTTCATGTAATATGACCTATGCCATGCACCGTCGTAAGTCCGCTTCTTCGGTGCATGGCTTATTTCAATCATGGCGCATCTGTCATGAAAGCCATGAAACCGGCATATGATACTCAAAGCGATTTGAACAGGAAGGGAGCATCATACATGAATGTGATCTTTCTTGGCCCTCCCGGTGCGGGCAAGGGCACGCAGGCGCAGCGCATCTGTGCGGCGCTGAATATTCCGCAGATTTCCACCGGTGATATCCTCCGCCGCGCCATCAAGGAGCAGACCGCTACCGGCCTGAAGGCGAAGGAATACATCGACGCGGGCAAGCTGGTTCCCGATGGCGTGATCATCGACATCGTCCGTGAGCGCCTCCAGCAGGATGACTGCCAGAACGGTTACATCCTTGACGGCTTCCCCCGTACGGTTCCGCAGGCCGAGGCCCTGGAGGGCATTGCCAAGATCGACGTCGTGGTCGATCTGGACGTAGCTGACGAGGAACTCATCGCGCGCCTGTCCGGCCGCCGTGTGTGCCTCAAGTGCGGCGCGACCTACCATGTGTCCCGCCTGAACGGCGAAACCAAGTGCACCTGCGGCGAAGAACTCGTCCAGCGGGACGACGACAAGGCCGAAACCGTCCTGAACCGCCTGAACGTGTACCACTCCCAGACCGCTCCGCTGGTGGATTTCTACCAGAAGAAGGGTCTGCTCAAGGTCATCGACGGCGCGCAGGATATGGACACGATTTTCGAGTCCATCATGGCCGTCGTGAAGGGCTAAAGCATGATTAGTTTGAAGAATCCTGACCAGATCGCGAAGATGCGCACTGCCGGTGCACTGCTCTACGAGGTGCTGCAAAAGCTGCGCGAGGCCGTGAAGCCCGGCGTGAGCACCGCAGCGCTGGATGTGTATGCTGAGCAGCTCATCCGCAAGAACCATGCCATCCCGTCCTTCCTGCATTACGAGGGCTATCCCGCCAGCATCTGCGCGTCGGTGGACGACGCGGTGGTGCATGGCATTCCTTCCGAGAAGCAGATCCTCAAGGAGGGCCAGATCATCAGCATTGACTGCGGTCTGGTGCTGGATGGCTGGCAGGCGGACAGCGCGTTCACCGTGGGCGTGGGCGAGATTTCTCCCGAGGCACAGTCCCTGATCGAGATCACCGAGCAGTGCTTCTGGAAGGGCGTGCGCCAGTGTGTGGCGGGCAACCGCCTGGGCGACGTGGGTCATGCCGTGCAGGAATGGGCGGAAAGCCATGGCTGCGGCGTCATCCGTGACCTGACGGGTCATGGTATTGGCCGCGAGATGCATGAGGATCCGCCGGTGTACAATTTCGGCACTCCCGGCAAGGGCCTGCGCCTGCGCAAGGGCATGACCATCGCTGTGGAGCCCATGATCTCCGCCGGTGACTGGCGCGTGACCTGCGATGCGGATCAGTGGTGCTACCGCACCCGCGACCGCAGCCTGTGTGCGCACTATGAGCATACCATCGCCATCAACGAGAGCGGCCTCCCTGAAATTCTGACCTATCCGGGCTTCGTCTGGAAGGAGGAGGAATAATGGAGCGGCTGTCCATTGAGCCGGGCCGTGTGGTGCTCTCCACCCAGGGCCGCGATGCAGGACGGTACTTTATCGTCCTCAAGGTGCTGGACGAGCAGTTGGTGCTCATGGCCGACGGCCTGACGCGCAAGCTCGACCATCCCAAGAAAAAGAAGGTCAAGCATCTTCGCCCCAAGCCCATCCTTGTGGATGTGGACGCTGAAAAGCTGCCCAACAGACATTTGCAGGACAGCGATCTGCGCAGCGCACTGGCCGCGCACGGCTTGGAGATTGTCAATAACGATTTGGTAAAGGATGAGTGAATATGTCCAAGAGCGACGTCATCGAAATGGAAGGCAAGGTCATTGAAGCCCTTCCCAACGCCATGTTCAAGGTCGAGCTGCCCAATGGCCATCAGGTGACGGCGGTCATCTCCGGCAAGATGCGCATGAACTTCATCCGCATCTACCCCGGCGACAAGGTGACCATTGAGCTGTCTCCCTACGATCTCAATCGTGGCCGCATCACCTGGCGCAGCAAGAACTGATACGCCCGGCAACATTTGTCATGGATTAACTCTTGACGGATGATGCTAACTGGTGTATAATAATCAATGCACTGTGTGTACCACAACGCATTTGAACAATCCGGGTGTGAAGGCGGCTTGCCGCATCGCGTCCGTCTGACTCTACAACAGGAGGTAACAGAGCATGAAGGTTCGTCCGTCCGTGAAGCCCATTTGCGAGAAGTGCAAGATCATCCGCCGCAAGGGCAAGGTCATGGTGATCTGCGAGAATCCCAAGCATAAGCAGAAGCAGGGCTAATCAGCTCTGTTGGGCAAGAAAGTGGCGTTATGCCACTTTTTTGCGTTTCAGGGACTTTTTGCAACTCAGAACAGGCGTGCAGAGGCCTCTGTGTGCTATCCTGAGGCTGTCAGAAAGGAGGGGACAGGATGAACCACTGGCCTGCCGCCATCGCTGCCATGGCCGACTGGATTGAGCAGCACATCACCGAGCCCGGGACGCTTCTGGACATGTCGAGGCAGATCGGGTATTCGCCGACGTATTGCTCCACCCAGTTCCACCGCTTCACAGGGATGACGCTGCGGGAATACGCCATGCAGCGCCGCCTCTACCATGCGGCCATCGCCATCCGCGATACGCAGGAGCGCCTCATCGACATTGCGCTGCAATACGGCTACTCATCCCACGAGGCGCTGACGGCGGCCTTTCGCCGGGCCTATGGCGTAGCTCCGGCGGAATACCGCCAGCGGCGCAGGCTGATTCATCTCCCGCTGCCCCTTCCCGCTGAACGCAAGCAAGGAGGAGATTACATGCTCACAGAACCCAACATTCGCGTTGAGTACATTCCCGCGCACCGCTACCTTGGCGTCTTCAAGCCCGCGCAGGTTGAGGGCGAGCCCATCTGGCCGGGTCACGACTGCGATCTGGTGACCCACACCGTTGAATCCCTCAGCGCGGTCTCGGACGTCATCATCGGCAGCCACACAGCAGGCTGGGCGCTGCATGGCGAAGAGCGCCAATACTTCTACGGCCTGGGCGTCGCGACGGACTACGATGGCGTGATTCCTCAGGGCTTTGAACTCCGGGACGTGCCGGGCGGCTACTATCAGGTGGTGAGCCATCCGCCCTTCGATTACCCGCAGGACAATGCGGAGGTCATGCGTCGCGTGGAGGCTCAGGCCTTCGACGCCCCCTGCGCCGTGAAGGGTTTCCGCTGGAAGCAGAATGGCTATGTCTACCAGCGCCATTATCCCGAGGGACATGGGTACATGGTGCTGCGGCCCATCGAGCGCGAATAAAAAAGCTGGCAGGCACGGAATGTGTCTGCCAGTTTCCTGTATTAGCGCTTCGCAGCACGGAGAATAGCCTCTGCGGCTTCTCTGGGGCCTCCGCAGGCGCGGAAGCTTTCACGGATGCTCATGGCGGCCTGCTTGCAGGAGGCCGTGGTGAGCACTGCCTCCACAGCGGCCTTGATGCTCTGTGCGTCGTCCTTCTCCAGCATGACGCCTGCGCCAAGCTCGGCAGTGCGGTTTGCCACGCCACGCTGCTCCGTCGTTTGCGGATAGAGCACCAGCGGAACGCCGCAGTAGAGCGCCTCGGAGACGCTGTTCATGCCGCAGTGGGTGATGAAGGCGTCGCAGTCTGCCAGCACGGAGAGCTGATCGACCCGCTGAGCCACAGTGATGTGCTCCGGCAGCGGCTCGAAGGAGGCGGGATCGACCGACTGCCCTACCGAGAGAATCAGCTCGTACTGCTCGCCCAGGGCATCAATGCAGCGGCGGTAGAGGGCGGGCATATCGTTGTTCACCGTCCCCATGGAGATGTAGACGCGGGGCCTGGCGCTCCTGCGGGGCAGGGGAGCCTTCTCCTGCACGCTGGGGCCCACAAAGCTGTACTTCTCCGAGAAGGAACCGGCAGCAGGCTGGAAGTGTTTCGACGTATAGACAATGGTGTTGGTGTCATTGTCATTCTGGACGATATCAAGGATGTTGTTCACCTGATACCCGTTCGCCTGCAATCGCTTGAGCTGCCTGCCGATCTTCGGGAGTCCCAGGAGCAGCTTCACCAGCTCCCAGAGGCTCTGCTTCATCACCTGCGAGGACTCCTTGTTGAAGGCGAAGGTGGTGGTGCTGGAAACGAAGGGTACCCCCAGCTTGATGGACAGGAGCTTGCCCCACAGGGCCATCGAATCGGCAACGATCACATCCGGTTGGAAGGCGCGAAGATCGGCCAGGAGCATTTTGTCGGTGGCGAGGGTGGTTTCCACCAGAACCTCCGTGGCGAAGGCGGTGTCCTTGGCGATGCGCACGCCTGCGTCAGGGCCGAGTTTCATCTCGTAATTGCACTCATCCATACTGACGAACTGCGCGCCCACGTCCTCGATCTTCTCCCGGAAGCTGTTGAAGGAATAGTATCGAACGGCATGACCAGCCTCTGTCAGGCAGCGAACGACCTCCAGCGTCGGGTTGGTGTGGCCAGCGGCGGGGATGCAGAACCAGGCGATTTTCATAAGGATTCTCCTTTGCTTTGGGATGCCCCTATCATACCTCGGAGCGCCGCCGCCGTCAAGGCTTAGCGGATAAACGGTCCATTTGGCGGGTTGAATGGTCGATTTTCGCGCCTTGAATTGTCAAGTCAAGTGCAACAGCTGATTGAAGAAAACTTCAAAGGGAGATCTCCAGCCGAGGCATTTGCGCGGACGAAGATTGATTTTGTTGGTAAAGGCAGCGAAGAACGCAGGATCGAATGATTCCAAGTCAG
>JAFUOR010000144.1 GCA_017481825.1 Clostridia bacterium | reverse complement strand
GAGGAGCTCCAGCCCGACAGCGGCTCCTTCAAGTGGGGCGTAACCATTTCCACCTCTTATTTCCCCAAGGACAACGGCCCCTACTTCGACGGCTGCGAGCTGAACATGATTGACTGGTTCGCCCAGTACTGCCCGGACATGCTCGAATCCGACAAACGTGACCTGCTGGGCCGCATGCTCTTCCGCGGCGATGACGTGTACAAGATGGTTTCCGTCCTCTCCGGCGGCGAAAAGGTGCGCTGCATGCTCTCCCGCATGATGCTATCGGGCGCGAACTTCCTCATGCTCGACCAGCCCACCAACCACCTCGACCTGGAATCCATCACGGCGGTCAACAACGCGCTGATCAACTTCCCCGGCAACGTGATCTTCACCAGCCAGGACCATCAGTTCGTGACCACCATCGCTGACCGCATCATCGAAATCAAGGAAGACGGCACCATCGCCGACTACCTGTGCAGCTATGAGGATTACCTGGAGAAGACCAAGAACGATCGCTGAGGCACCAGGAAACGCCTGACTTTTAACACAACGAGGGGCTTTGTCCCGCTTGTTTCCCGGCGGAGCATATGCTCCCGCCGGTTTTTTCATAGGAGGACAGGATGGATATCCAACGTTTTACCAGGGAACGAATCCATGATGTGCTCGCCTTTGAAACGGCCCTGCGTGCTGAGGAAGCCGACTGGGGCTGGACAATCGACGACGCATACCTGGAAAGTGTACGCAGAAGTTTTGATGATCCGCGCTTTGATCATTCCCTCTCCTTACTGGCTTATGTGGATGGCATGGTTGTGGGGCGCGTGGATTCGACCCTCATCTGCAGTCGTTTCGACGGATCAGTCAAGGCCTATCTGGACTGGATCTGCGTGCTGAAAGGCCATCGGCATCAGGGCGTTGCACAGGCGCTGATGCAGGCGCTTCGCACAGAGCTTCGCTCACTGTATGGCATCGATACGCTGATCGGCCTCATTGCCGGAAATGCAGAGGCGCAGCGCTTCTACCGCGCGCTGCCCAAAGCAAATATTCGTGACGAGGGTATTTGGATTGATTGTTAAAAGGGAGGATTGACCATGTTTCGCGATTTGGCCAGAAAGAACAAGCAGATCAGCACGGCCGAATGCATCGATGCGCTCAAGACCCAGACCCGCGGCGTGCTCTGCGTGCAGGGCGACGACGGTTACCCCTACGGGAGCCCGATGAACCACTTCTACAACGAGGATGACGGCTGCATCTACTTCCACTGTGGCAAGGCGGGACACCGTCTGGATGCACTGCGCAGCTGCGACAAGGTCTCTTTCTGCGTGTACGAGCAGGGCACCCGCGAGGCCGGCGAATGGGCATGGAAGGTGCGCAGCGTCATCGTCTTTGGACGGGTGGCCGTGCTTGACAATTGGGACATGATCGTCGATATCTCAACGCGGCTCAGCCACAAATTTACGCAGGATGAGGAATACATCCGGCAGGAAATCGAGAAGTCCGGCCCCGGCACGCTGATTTTGAGGCTCACGCCGGAGCATATGTGCGGTAAACTGGTGACGGAGGCGTGACGCACTTGCGGCATCATCCGCCCCCTCCTGCACAAAAACCGGCACTGTCCATCATCGACAGTGCCGGTTCATTTATTCTTCCACAAACACCTGCACGCCCAGCTCACTCAGCTCGCCCGACCAGTCCGCGTCATCCCAGGTCCTCCAGGAGGCAGGGACGTCAACCCTTTGCGAGGTCTCCAGATGGTTGAGCAGGAACAGGTACCGCTTGCCGTCCACAACCCGGTGGGTTACCTCCACGCCATGGGGCGTCACCAGCAGGGGCTTGATCCCCGCATCCGCACAAAGCTCGCAGGCGAACCTGTCCGCCAGTTCCGGAGCCATCTGCGTGCCGACGTAGTATACCGTACCCTTGCCGTAGCGGTTGCGGGTGATGGCCGGGCTGCCTGCGTAGAATTCATGGGCATAGACCGCAATGGGCTCCGCAGTGGTCGTTTCCAGCACGTCGCACCAGATATCGCAGGGGTAATCGACCCCATCCCAATGCACCAGACCGGTCGTATCCCGCAGGCAGTCGTACTCAGCCAGGGCAACGCCGCACAGATCGTCCACCAGACAGGGCAGCGCCCCTTCCGTGTGGCAGAGATTGGTGCCGTCCTTCACGCCCGAGCGCCAGGTCAGCACCAGTGTTCCGCCCCGCTCGACATAAGCGCGGAGCTTCGCAGCATGCTCAGGCGTCATCAGGAACTGCAAGGGCGCGATGAGAACCTTGTAAGGGGTGAAGTCATGCTCCTCGCCCACGAAATCAACCGGGACATTCGCCCGGTGGAAGGCCTTGTAATAGGTCGCCAGATGCTGAATATAGCGGTGCTGGGGATGGTGGGGCTGGATATCAAAGGCCCGCTCCTGATCATAAGAACGCAGAATCGCCATTTCGGCCTTCGGCACGCTCCCGTTCAGCTCCTTCAGGAGTGGCGCGTATTTCTTCATGAACGCGCTGATCTCCCGGTGATACCGCCCCGGCACCCCGTTGTGGGGCAGGATGCCATGCCAGTACTGCTCGGTGCCCATCGCGCAGGAGCGCCAGCGGAAGAACACAATCGTGTCCGCACCGTGAGCCACGCACTGCATCGCCCAGAGGGGGATCTGTCCAGGCTTGGGCGCGCGTCCCAGGATCTCCCAGCCGGTGATGCCGCTTTGCTGCTCCATGATCCAGAAGCTCTTCTGCTTTACCGCACGGATGAAGTCCAGCTCGGCAGCATGCCAATCGGCACGATATTCGTCGTGACGAGCGTGGAAATGTCCGCCGGGATACTGATCATGGGAGGCGAAGTCCAGCTGCTTGCCCAGGTCGTAATAGCTGGGCTTGGAGCAAAAGCCCATCAGGTTATGGGTGATGAACTTCCCCGGCGCATGGGCCCGCAGAATGTCTGCCTGGAACTGGTGGAACTCGCAGATCAGGTTGGAGGTGAAGCGCTTCCAGTCCAGATCCTGGGAAGGATTGAGGCCCGTGACGGTCACGCGAGGGGCATGCACCTGATCAAAGCTGGCGTAGCCCTGGCTCCAGAAGGCCGTACCCCAGGCACGGTTGAGTTCGTCAATGGTCACGTATTTTTGCTTGAGCCATGCCCGGAATCGCGCCTCGCAGTGCTCGCAGAAGCACAAATCGCCGTGGCTGTTGCCCAGCTCGTTATCCACCTGCCAGCCCACCACATGGGGATTATCCGCATAGTGCGCGGCAAAGGCGGTCACATACCGTTTGATATGGGCGCGGTACACAGGGTGCGACTGACAGTCATGGTGGCGGCCGCCAAAGTGTCTGCGGCGCATCGTCCAGTCAAGGGGCTGGATATCCGGGTCGCGCTCGACGATCCATGCTGGCGGCGCGGCGGAGGGCGTACCGAGGATCACATCGATGCCCTCCCGGCCCAGAATATCGATGGCCTCGTCAAGGTCCTCAAAACGGAACGCACCCTCGCTGGGCTCGAATTTCGCCCAGGAGAACTCCGCCATGCGAACGATCTGGATCCCCATTTCGCGCATCATCCGCGCATCGGTGGCCCAGCGCTCCTTTGGCCAGTGCTCGGGGTAATAGTCAACACCAAACTGGTAGTGATTCATACGCTTGTCCTCCCTGTGTGGAGTAGTGTTAAGGGTATTGTAGCATAACGGCAGCCGGGCGTAAAGAGGGAACAGACTGCTCATCTTCGCCGCGGCACCCAACTTCCGTTTGACATCTCCTGCATAAGGATGTAAAATAGCAGAGATGATAAGCACCAAAGGAGGATGTTCAGCATGGCATCTGACAACAAGAACCTTGAATCCCAGCGCCGGGAGGAAAACGGCGTTGTGTATTTTGACCGCGGCACCCGCGAAGGCCGGGACGGAAAGAAATATGACCGCTACGCCATCCACACGCATTTTGTGGAGGTGGGCGAGGATGCGTCGGAGCTGATTCGCCGCTATGTGCTGCCCATCTCGCAGCCCGGTGACTGTGTGGCCATCACCGCCAAGGTCATGGCGATGTGCACCGGCAATGTCCGAAAGATGGAGGACATGAAGCTGGGCTTCTTTGCCCGGCTCATGGCGCGTTTTGCGGGCATCAACTCCACGGGCGTGGGCATGCATGAGCCCTACAAGCTCCAGCTGGTCATCGACATGGTGGGCTTACCCCGCGTGCTGCTGGCAGGCTTTGTGAGCGCCGTCACCCGGCCCTTTGGCATTAAGGGATTGTTCTACAAGATCTGCGGCCACGGGGTGGCAGGCATCGACGGCTTCTACTTCCGCTCCAGCTTTGAGCGCTACAAGACCCTTGCCCTCATCAATCCGGAGAACCCCGTTGAGCTCTCCAATGAGATGGCGAAAAACACCGGCATCCCGGTGGTGATCATGGACGCCAACGACATCGACCAGAATCAGCTGGGCAAGTGCGACACCTTCCCGCTCTCGGACGATCAGATTCAGGACGCCCTCAAGGACAACCCCTGCGGTCAGGGCGATGAGCTGACGCCCATCATCCTCATCCGCCCCCTTCAGTGAGGTGCAGGATGCGAATGATGAAGAAGCTGCTTTGCCTGCTGCTGTGCCTGATGGCGCTATCCATGCCTGCCCTGGCGGAGGATGCATCCCCCGTCATGCAGGTGCACCAGATGATGATCGGCTGCGCGGATGGCTACCTCATCCGCTGCGGCGATGTGAACATCATGATCGACGGCGGCAACGCCAATCCCAACAAGCCCACCGATGAGGTGCTGGAATACCTGCATGCCTCGGGCATTGATACGCTGGATGTGTATATCGTGACCCACTGGCACCTGGATCATTGCATGAACCTGAACAAGGTGCTGGCGGAGTTCGGCGATGCGGATACGGTGGTTTATTCTCCCTCTCCCGCGCTTCATGAGGATTATAATCCCCTGGCCCACGGAACCTACCAGCAGATGAAGATGGGCGATGTGCTGGAAATCGGCGGCATGACCTTCACCTGCATCGGCCCGGAGAAGCTGACCCAGAATGGCCGCGGTAATCCGGATTCGCTGAATTTCGTTCTGCAGTACGGCCAGCGCAAGATCCTCTTCACCGGCGATTTCGCCCACAGCAAGATGATCAACAGCACCTACAAGGAGCTGTGCTCTGGCGTGGACGTGCTCAAATTCCCCCATCACGCCATCCAGCCCTACGAGATCGGCAAGCAGGCCATCCGCACGGTACGCCCCCAGTGGGTCATCGTACCCGGCGTGGCAGGCAAGCACACGCTCTGGGATTTCTTCGATGATAACGGCGTAAAGTTCCCCAAGGAGAACGTCCTGACCAATGCCGACGGCCATGTGGTGATCCTCACCGATGGCGGTGAATATTTTGAGATTAGGACCCAGGTGGCGCTGGATGCGCTGCCCACACTTTGAGTAAAATCCCCTATCATGCAAAGCGCTGCCGTACCAGTTGAAGTACGGCAGCGCTTTTTATATGTTTTTACAAAAATTCATCAGCACCGCCTGCAACTCCGCCACGCTTTCTACACGGCGGTCTGCCACGGCGTACTCAGCCTCGCTGCCGTATCCGTAGCAGGCGGCGATGGTTGGGATGCCGTTGTCCTTGCCTGCACGGATGTCCCCCAGGCGGTCTCCGACCATCACAGCACGCCGGGGCTGGAGCTCCACCAGCAGGGCAGCGAGGTTTTGCGTTTTCGTCCTGTCGGGGCGGCAGGTAACGATGCGGTGGAAAACGCCCTCCAGGTGAAAGGTCTTCAGGCACAATCCGACATATTCTGCGGTTCCGTTGCTCACGATGCAAAGGTCCGCGTGAGGACGCAGCACCTCCAGCAGCTCTCTTGCTCCTGGGAAAAGCCGGTTGATCTGCGGTACCAGCTCCAGCCCGGCGGCCAGGCGGGTCTGCAAATATTCGGGAATGCGCTCCTCCGGGATGCCCAGCAGCGGCACAGCCTCCTCAAAGGTGGGGCCGTTGCACTGGCGCAGCGTTTCATCCGACAGATCAGGCAGCCCCATGCGCAGGAGGCATGTGCGCACCTCGCCGATGCAAAGATCCATGCTGTCGGCCAGGGTTCCGTCCCAATCAAAGCAAATAACAGGTCTCTCCATCGATTATCCTTTCAGCACAAACCGCTTGGTGAAGTAGTTCCACACCATCACCACCAGCGTGGCAATGACCTTGTTGACCATGTAGACCTTGACGCTCAGGCCCATCATGGTCAGCAGCACCACATCCTGGCCGAAGAGAGCCGTCAGCAGCGCCATCAGGGCCCAGTTGATCACAAGCCCCAGACCGCTGGTGATAACAAACCCCACCTGAGCCCTGCGGCTGCCGTCCTTGGCGCCTGGAAACACCCAGCGCACGCACATCAGGTAATTCACGATCACGCTGATCAGGAAGGCGATGGGCGTGGCGATGAGCACATCCACGCGCAGCCATTCCTTGAGCACCACCAGGGCAGCGTATTCAATCAGGAAACACACGCCGCCGGTAAGTGCGAATTTCAACACTTCGATGAGTCGCTTGTTCATGCCTGTTTCTCCACGAGCTTGACATTGTTTTCGCCATAGGCCTTTTTCAGCCGGTCAAGGCAGCGCGCCGAGGCATCGCACCATTGGATGCGAGGAACCAGCAGGGTCATCTTCTCTGCGGGGAGGTGCAGATAGACCGGCACGCTGCCCGGATGGAAGGAGAGCAGCTGCGCCGCCTGATCCATCTGAGGGCGTTCCAGCTGGATGAAGAGCTTGCGATTCGCCTTCGCTGCCAGTTGGGCATCGGTGAGCTGCGGCGGCTCCGGCAGGGGCTTGCGAACAGGAGGAGGCGCGTCAGGCAGGCGCTCGGACACATGCACGATGGGCTTTGGCGCCTCGTGCACGGGCACCGGGGGTACATCCTGCCATTCCTCCAGGGGAACAAGCTTGTCCAGCAGGAGCTTGGGCGCCTCGTCCTCGCGAATGGAAAGCTTGCCGCACAGAACCACCAGATCATCCGCAGCCATCATGCCCTGATATTTCTCGTAGGTTTTGGGGAAGACCAGACATTCGATCTGGCCGGTCAGGTCTTCCAGGGTGATGAAGCCCATGTACGCACCCTTCTTGGTGGCCTTGCCGCGCACCTCAGTCAGGATGCCGCCCATCTGGACGTACTGCCCATCCATGTCCATGCCCCGGTCTTCGCGCTCCTCAATGCCCTCCAGCTGGGCGGTGGAGAAGGGCAGGGACGAGAGCACCTCGCGGTAATCATCCAGCGGATGCCCGGTGATATACACCCCGGAAATCTCCTTTTCCATCGCCAGACGCTGCCGCAGAGGGAATTCCGCCATCACGGGCAGCTTGCGGCTATCCTCGATCATGGGCTCGCCCCCAAAGGCCATGTCAAACAGGCTGATCTGCCCGTCCACATTGGACTTGCGGCGGTTGATGGCGGCGTCCATGGCGCTGTCGAACACAGCCAGCATCTGAGAACGGTAGGCGCCGGTAGCATCAAAGGCGCCGGCACGAATCAGGCTTTCCACCACACGCTTGTTGCATTCGGTGGTGTCGATGCGGGAGCAGAAGTCGAAGATATCCTTATAGGGACCGTTTTTCCTTTCTCGAAGGATGGCATTCACGGCATTCTGGCCCACGGTTTTGACCGCACCCAGACCAAAGAGGATGCAAAGCTCGCCCTTTTCATCCCTTTGCACGGTGAACTTCCAGCCGGAACGGTTCACATCCGGAGGCAGGATCGCAATGCCGCGGCTGCGGCAATACTGAATATAAGCCGCAATCTTGCCGGAATTGCCGTACACGCTGTTGAGGATGGCCGCCATGAAAGGAACGGGATGGTGCTTCTTGAGCCAACCCGTCTGCACAGCGACAACCGCATAGGCTGCCGCGTGAGATTTGTTGAAGGCGTAGGAGGCAAAGGAGGTCATCTCATCGTAGATGTGCTCGGCAACCTCCTCAGGCACGCCGTTGCGCACACAGCCCGGTACGTCGATGGAGCCATCCTCGTTAAGCTTGCCATGGACGAAATATTCCCGCTCCTGGGCCATGATCTTGTGCTTCTTCTTGGCCATGGCGCGGCGCACCAGATCGCTGCGGCCATAGGAGTAGCCTGCCAGGTCGCGCACAATCTGCATGACCTGCTCCTGATAGACCATGCAGCCATAGGTCACATCGAGGATGGGGCGGAGCTTCTCGGTTTCATAATGAACCGTCTCGGGGTTGAGCTTACCCTCGATGTATCGGGGGATGGACTCCATGGGGCCGGGGCGGTAAAGGGAGATGGCAGCGATGATGTCTTCAAAGTTGCCGGGCTTCATGTTGGTCAGGAAGGTGCGCATTCCGCCGCCTTCCAGCTGGAACACGCCGTCGGTATCGCCTGCGGAAATCATCTCGTAGACCGCATCGTCATCCATGGGGATATCCTCAGGGGTCATGTCGATGCCCTGATCACGCATCATGTCAAGGGTATCGCGGATCACGGTCAGGGTGCGCAGACCCAGGAAGTCCATCTTCAAAAGGCCCAGCCGCTCGATGGTACCCATAGGATACTGAGTGGTGATGACCTCGTCGTTGCGCTGCACGGGCACGAATTCCGTGACGGGCCTGCCGGTGATGAGCACGCCGGCTGCATGGGTGGAGGCATGGCGGGGCATGCCCTCCAGGGTCATGGCGGTATCGATGAGGCGCGTGACCTCCGGCTGCTCCTCATACATGGTTTTGAGCAGGGGCGAAATCTTGAGAGCCTTTTCCAGCGTCATACCCAGATCAAAAGGAATGGCCTTGGCTACCTGATCGGTATCCGCATAGGACATGCCCAGCACGCGGCCCACGTCACGGATGACGCCCTTGGCCGCCATGGTGCCGAAGGTGATGATCTGGCTGACATGATCCGCGCCGTATTTGCGGGCCACGTAATCGATGACCTCCTGGCGGCGCTCGTAGCAGAAATCCACATCGATATCGGGCATCGAAACGCGTTCGGGGTTCAGGAAGCGCTCGAAGAGCAGCTGGTATTTAAGAGGATCAAGCATGGTGATGCCCAGGGAATAGGCCACGATTGAGCCGGCACCCGAGCCGCGGCCCGGGCCGACCATGATGCCATTCTGCTTGGCATAATGGATGAAATCCCAT